>JAJQAZ010000090.1 GCA_021203545.1 Tannerellaceae bacterium
TCTTATTTCTTCTATGTGTTCATCTTTAATATCCAGAAAATTAAATTCAAAAAATGGTTTCTTATCCATTATGTTTTCTTTTTCCAGATCTGTATAAAATTTATAAATGATTCCGTTTGTTAATATACCAAATTTAGCTTTTGATACATGAAAATATCTTAATAGTTGATTATCATGTAAGTTTAAATCCTGACCGCAATGTTTACATTCTATTAAAATTATAGGCTCATCCTCTTTGATAATAGCATAATCAATTTTTTCTCCTTTCTTTGTTCCTATATCGCATATAAATTCGGGTAAAACCTCCATAGGATTAAAAACATCATAGCCTAAAGCATTAATAAAAGGTAACACAAAAGCCGTTTTAGTAGCTTCTTCAGTTAATATACTGTCTTTCATTTTTATGACTCTTTCAGCCAATTGTTTGATCACATCTTTAAAGTCCATTATTTTTTATTTTAGTGTTTTTATAATATGTATTAGAGTTTATATATAGTGTTTTAGATAGTTGACATATAGGTAGTATGCAAATATATAAAAGTTAGAAAAAATTGTTTCATTTTTAATCTTTTATTTTTACTAAACTTTTATTTTTATTTTAAAGAAATATTCAATTATTTGAAACAATTCAATTTTTCAGCCTTTGTGAAAAAAATAATAGTTCTTCGAAGACAATAACTCTTTATTCCTTTAGATCCAATTTTTACAGGCCGTAGGCCTATCCTATCTTAGGCCCCAGCAACGCTGGGGTTTGGAAGATAATGAAGATACTTCGCTCCGGAGGAGCAGCATAGTATGAAATGAACCAGGGAATAACCCTGCTATTTTAGTTTATATTCTACTATGCTGGACCTAAAGCCCGGAGTGCTCACTCTATCTCTTCCTCAGCGCTGCTGGGGGGGCTAAGACATACTACTCTCTACGAAAGCGGAAAATCAATCAATCTTTCCACAAATATTCTTTGTTATATTCAACGTTATATTTTTCAAGCAATAGTTCAAACTCTTCCTGAAAAGTTCTTTTCAAATGATGCTTTTTCTGATTGTTAATATACTCTATAACGATCCGCCGGTGTGAGGAACTTACTGAAAATGCCCCATATCCTCTTTGCCAGCTAAAATAACGGTAAGATTTAGCAACCGTTTTAATCCAACGACTACTATTACGTTTTATTTCCTCTACTAATTTTGCAACCGTAAGCGTTTTAGATAAAGAACAAAGGATATGGATATGATCTTCAGTTCCTCCTATGCGTATAGGAAAAGAGTCATTTTGTTTTATTATCCCACCCAGATAATTGTATAACTCTCCGGCATGTTGAGGATGTATAGCAGATCCTTCTTTAACATGAAAAACGATGTGTATAAGAATTTGAGACAATGATTTTGGCATATGAATAAAGTTTAGATTGGTTTAACGGGATAAATATAAGAACAAATTCTTTATAAAATTGCTATACTGCTCCTACGGAGCGAAATTCTTTCTTTATCACCTAAACCCCGGCGTTGCCGGGGCCTAAGAGACAATAGGCTTACGGCCTGAAAAAGATGGGTGTTGGGAGTAGGGCGTTGCCAGGGTCTAAGATATATAGCCTTTTCCGGGGCAATACAAGACAGGACAAACTATAAATAACCTTTTTGAAGGATCTTTTTATTGGGTTATCCTCTTTGGTGCTGTTAACAAATTATTATAAGAACCCGGAGGTTGAAGACTCTATCAAAACCTGTATAAGAAATCACAAAAAACTGTTTTAATACCATTTCCTGACAATTTGTTTTGTTTATCGATTTTTTGCTTACACTATCTTTCGGCAAAACAGACAAACCAGAGGATTAAAGTATAGAGTTAAGATGAGTTATAACAGGCTGAGAAAGGATAGCATACCGCAAAGGAGCTATAAAAAGGAGGAAAAGCACCGGTGCTTTGTATGGAAAGCATCAATGGTTTGTATAAAAAGCACCGGTGCTTTCATACAGGAGGGCCGGAGATACCTGTTTTTAGCCCTTTTTGAATGGATTTTAACGCTGGATGCTGTGGTGAAAGAGTTCTTATACAAGTAGCAAAATGACCAGATTTCTTCTATTTAACTATCGCTTACCAGAAATTGCTCCCTGTGCTTTTCGTTTTACACGTTCTTTCTGTAAATAGAAAAAGAATATTACAAGCAAAGTGAAAAAGCTAAACTCCGTGAGAGTCGCGTATATATTTCAGACCTGTATGAAGGAGCGGGAAAAACGACTCACGCGGAGTTTACATATCAATTTGTCAGAATGTCACTTATAGTTGATCCACCGGGCAATCTCTTTCAAGGACGGTTTCTTTCCGTACATCAGGATACCTACACGGTATATTTTACCGGCTATCCAAATCAACCCGAAGGCTGAACCATACAACAGGAACAGGGAAAGAGCCGTCTGCCACCAGGGGATTTCAAAAGGAATACGGATCATCATTACAACCGGTGATGTAACAGGAATCATGGAACACCAGAACGCAAGGGGCCCGTCCGGGTTATTCATACTATAGATACCCGCATACAGGGCAAAGATCAATACGATGCTGACCGGGATCATAAACTGCTGTGAATCTTCCGGGCTGTCTATTGCCGAACCAATGGCTGCAAAAAGAGCAGCATACAACAGAAACCCACCCATAAAAAACAAGATAAACATGATACCCAGTTCACCCCAGTTGATCGTATTGATAAACTCAATTATCTCGCCTCCGGGTTGCTGCATAACCAGTTCCATATTCGGGTCGGCGGTCATCATTGCCTCCGGTGAAATCTTACCAACCAGGAAAGATTGCGCAACTGTTCCGATACCAAACAACATCACTCCCCACAAAAATACTTGTGTAAGACCTACCAACAGGATACCAATGATCTTACCAACCATCAGTTCAAAAGGTTTTACAGACGAAATAATCAGCTCAATGATCCGGTTTGTTTTTTCTTCCAGCACTCCCTGTATTACCATATTGGCATACAGGAGAACAAACATATAAATCAGTAAGGTACTGAATAATCCCACCATTCCGGCTACCATAGAAGATGATGCTTTTTCGGTGCCGTCGGTGCCCCACTTAATTGTCCGGATACTGAAATTTACTTTTGCCTCTTCTACAATCTCTTTCAGGTGAGGAATATCATAAGTAGCCAGTTTATCCAATTCCATCTGTTCCCGCAGCGTATAGTCTATCAGGCGGGTAAGATCCAGGGGTATCTGTTTTTCCGAATAAATTCCTCCGGCCTGCGGATTTTCCAATAAATCGCCGGTGATATTAATTACGGCAAAAATATCTTTATCCGGATTTTCGCGGTATTGCTGCAAAGTCCGGGATTCTACCTGAAAATGAAAATGTTCCGTATCTTCAAACAAGGGAGCATATTTACCCGTTTCGTCGATGATCACTACAGTCTTTACCTCGTCCGATTTAATATTTGACAGCCACATGGGTAGAGCCACCAGGGCAACTATACAAAAAGGAGTCAGAAAGGTAATCAGCAGAAATGTTTTTTTTTACTGACTCTACGCAAATATTCTCTTTTTATGATAATGCCTATTTTGCTCATGCGTTTGTAGTATTAGTATCGGAAACGGTGTTAATAAATATGTCGTTCATTGAAGGTAACTCCTCAGAGAAAGATAATATTTCATACTGTTGTCCCAGTTCTGCCAGTAAAGCAGAGTTGGAAACCTCCTCTTCCTTCCGTATCCGGAGATTGATAACATCATTTTTATCAACAACAGAAAGGATTGTAAACTGCCTGGAAACAGGTAAACTCCCCGCATCATTCCGGAGTTGGATATTAAACGTATTAGTTTTAAACCGTTTTTTAATATCACTCACTTTTCCGGACAAGACAACCTGCGAACGGTTAATCAGCGCAATTTCGTCGCATATCTCTTCTACCGATGCCATATTATGAGTAGAAAATATAATGGTGTGCCCGGCTTGTTTCAGTTCCAGAATTTCCTGTTTCAACAAATCCGCATTGACGGGGTCAAACCCACTGAAAGGTTCATCAAAGATGAGTAACTGAGGTTTATGAATAACAGTAATAATAAACTGCACCTTTTGTTGCATTCCTTTGGATAACTCCTCGAGTTTCCGGTCCCACCAGGAGGTAATATCAAACTTTTCAAACCACTGCTTCAGGCGGCTTTCCGCTTCGTTATACGAAAGTCCTTTCAGTTGGGCTAGGTATATAGCCTGCTCCCCTACTTTCATTTTTTTTATAGAGTCCCCGTTCCTCCGGCAGGTAACCGATACTATAAATATCTTCCGGTTGCGAAGGGTGCCCGTTGAAAAGTATCTCTCCGCTATCAGGGGCAGTTATACGGTTTATAATACGTATCAGGGTAGTTTTTCCCGCGCCGTTAGGCCCTAACAAGCCGAAAATTTTACCTTCCGGCACGGCAATACTTACCCGGTCAAGAGCGAGATGGCCGGTATATTGCTTTACGACATCTTTTGCTTCTAAAAAATTCATAAGCTATTTTTTAAATTCTACTTTTACAACAATCCGGTCCCCCACTTCCCTGCTCAAAATCATTCGTATATCATTCAACTCCTTTTTCTTTGTCATCAAATGTATAATTTCGTCTTCATCCTTCCGGGTAGCAGCCTCTTTTATTTTCTGATCTATCTCTTCGATTTGTTGCTGTATAAACGCATGTTTAAAGGTAAACAGGTCTTTTACAACAAACTGTGGAAGACGGTCTTCTTCTCTTTCCTGTTCTTTATATTTATAATGAATTTTACTCAATTCATACCGTTCATTAATAAGCTCTACCGCCAGCTTACTGATAGCCTGGTCCGGATGATACAGGAAATAGCGCTGCGGATTGAATTTATTATTATCAAAACCAGCCGGCCGGGTATATTCTACGCCATTGGCTTTGGCTTCTTTTTCGCGTTGTTTCTCAATAACTTCTTTCTCTTTTTGAATGGACTCTTTCTCTACCGCTTCATCTAATATCTGCCGGTAAACAGAAAGAGAAAAATAGATATCATCCCGCTCCAGTTCTTTCCGGATATATTCCGCTACTTTGAGAACAATCTCCTCTTCTGTTTCCGGATCGGTATATTCAAAAAGAGTGGTTCCGGCATAACGCACTACATATTTTAAAAGTGCCAGTTCATATTCATTAAAAACAGAAAGAGGCTCCGTTACCGGAAAAGATGATTCACCCGGTAGCTCCGGTTCTATGGGTTGTTCCGGCTCTACAGATTCACCCGTACCGGCCGGTTGGTTAACCTGGCCATCAGGCTGGCCTGTATATCTCCTTTGAGCAGATGATTTTTCGGTATTACTTTCCCTGTTTTTTTTAACTTCATCCAATATCGTTCCTTCCGGGATATTCATCATGGAACTACATTCACGGATGTACAGGACACGGATTATTTCATCCGGTATAACGGCTATCGATTTAGTTATATCTTTGACCAGTTCAGAGAGTTTAATGGGATCATTTCCGGCTTCTTTTAAGAGCAAGCCTGTTTTAAAGCGGATAAAATCCACTTCATTATTTTTAATAAACTCTGTAAAACCGGTGGCATTGTTTTTACGTGCAAAAGAGTCGGGGTCTTCTCCCTCGGGCAGAAGAACAACTTTCACATTCATACCTTCTTCAAGCAGCAGGTCTATCCCCCTCAACGCTGCTTTGATACCTGCGGCATCCCCGTCATATAAAACCGTGATATTTTTTGTAAAACGGTGTATCAGGCGTATCTGCTGTACCGTCAATGCTGTACCTGAAGAAGCTACCACATTTTCGATCCCGGCCTGATGCATAGAAATCACGTCCGTATACCCCTCTACCAGAAAACAGTGATCTTTTTTCTGGATTGCCTGTTTAGCAAAAAAGATACCATACAGTTCACGGCTTTTAGAATAGATCTCACTTTCCGGCGAGTTTACATATTTAGCAGCCTTTGCATCCTTTTTAAGAATACGTCCACCAAAAGCAACAACTTTTCCACTAAGAGTATGTACCGGAAAAATTACACGCCCACGGAAACGATCCCGCAACTGGCCCTTGTCAGACATATAAGCAAGCCCCGTGCCTTCTATGTATTCTTTTTTATATCCCTTTTTAGCCGCCTCCTGCACAAGTGCATCGCGTTTCTCGAGAGAATATCCAAGCTGGAACTTTTTGATAATATCATCCCGGAACCCACGCTGTGCGAAATAACTATATCCGATCCGTTTTCCCTCTTCGTGTTTATACAACTGGTCCGTAAAATAAGTCTGTGCCCAGTTGTTCACAATAAACATACTTTCACGGTTACTCTGCCGCAATTTTTCTTTATCAGACAGTTCCCGTTCCTGGATATCTATATTGTATTTCTTTGCTAAATGACGAAGGGCATCAAAATAGTTCAGACTCTCCTGTTTCATAATAAAATGAACAGGCGTTCCCCCTACACCACAGGCAAAACATTTACAGATATTTTTTGCCGGAGAAACAGTGAACGAAGGAGTTCTGTCCGAATGGAAAGGGCACAATCCCAGATAGTTCACACCACGTTTATGCAAACTAACATAATCAGATACAACATCAACAATGTTTGCCGCATCCAATATCCGGTCTATAGTAGCCTGGTCTATCATTCTTCGGGATTATAAGCAGACAAAAGTAGTGATATTTTTCCAAAGAAATAATGTATCTTTGTACACTATATAGGAACACCAACATAAACAATTAATTATGAAGTATGTGTATATAACAATGTTGCTTTTCTTTTTTACCGGTTGTTCAGGACAGAAGAAAGAAAACGCCAACATCCCCACCCCGGATACAGCCTTACAATTCACTCTCACAGAGCCTCCGGCGGTATTGACAGACCCCGCGGAACGCGCTAAATTTGTGATAGAACATTACTGGGATAATTTTGATTTCACAGATATACGTTATATAGATGCTCCGGAAATTACCGAACAGGCCTTTGTAGATTTTATCCATATCATGCCCCACACTACATACGAGGCAGGCCGTGATGCGATCGTCAAAATGTTGAAGAAAGCGGAAGTAAACAGCGATATGTTCCATTACTTTACCGAACTATATGAAAAGTATCTTTACGACCCCAATTCACCATTCCGGGATGAAGAATATTATATTCCTGTACTGGAAAGTATTATTGCATCGGATATCATAGAGGCAACTGATAAAATACGGCCTATGCACCTGCTGGATCTGGCATACAAAAACCGCCCCGGAGAACAGGCACTGGATTTTACCTATACACTGGCCAGCGGTAAAGAAGGAACGTTGCACGATATTTCAGCAGAATATACATTGCTGTATTTTTATAATCCGGATTGTCATTCGTGCAAAGAGGTTACAGCCAGCCTGGTTGCATCCCCAACGATAGACCAGGCTATCAGAAGGGGTAAATTGAATATTCTGGCGGTTTACCCGGATGAAGACCTGACCGCATGGAAAGAACATTTGAGTGAAATACCATCACGCTGGATAAACAGCTACGACGACGGTACGCATATAAAGAATGAAGATATTTACGATCTGAAAGCCATACCCACTCTTTACCTGTTAGGAGAAAACAAAGAGGTGATATTGAAAGATACAACTTTTGAAATACTCGAATCTTTTTTAAAATACAATTAATTAAATTACAGAATGAAAAGAATTGTTCTATTAATCGTTTTACTGACAAGTGTTTTAAACGTTTCCGCACAGTTAAAAGTGGGAGGTAAAAAAAATTGACACCAAAAAAGTAGTTAGCGCGGCCAGTGATGTGGCTTCAGCCATTACTTTGTCGGACGATGATATCGTTAAAATGAGCAAAGAATACATGGAGTGGATGGATGCCCACAACCCTATTGCTGACCCTGCAACCGAACAGGCCCAACGCTTGGAACGTATGACTGCCCACCTGACCAATGAGGCCGGAATGAACCTGAATTTTAAAGTTTACTGGGTGGTAGATGTGAATGCGTTTGCATGTGCCGATGGTAGTATCCGGGTTTTTGCCGGTTTAATGGATATTATGACAGATGACGAGATCATGGCTGTGATCGGACATGAAATAGGCCACGTAGTACATGCGGATGTTAAGAACGCGATCAAGAACGCTTATCTCACTTCGGCAGCCAGAAACGCAGCAAGCGCAGCCAGCGGCACTGTACAAAAATTGACAGATTCACAACTGGGTGACCTGGCAGAAGCATTGGCCGGTGCTCAATATTCGCAAAAGCAGGAATATGCAGCAGATGATTACGCTTTTGATTTTTGTATCAAACACGGTATTGATCCCTACGCGATGGGCAATGCCCTGACAAGACTGGTAGAACTAAGTAACGCCGGAGGCGAAAAAGCCTCTTCCGTACAACAAATGTTCTCCACCCACCCCGACAGCGAAAAACGGGCCGCCCGCATGAAAGAAAAAGCAGATAAACATACCGGAAACTAATTCTCCGGTTGAATCCTTGGACCTCGTTCGGCATAGCGTCCTCGCTATGTCGTTGTAAAAAGTGAGGCTCCTTTTGCTGGCGCAGATTTAAATCTGTGCCTAAATTAACAAGCGGTAAAGAAACACTTAGACCGGAGGGATTTGCAATCCCGGCGTTGCGACACCCGGGGGCTGTGCCCAAAAAAGCATAGCTTTTTAACGGATTATAAATCCGTGGTTCCACTTGTCGGGGATAACATATCCCCTCCGTCTAAAAGGTTAATGTAAGGATGATTTGTTCTGTCTTAAGTCCTGCAAGGACGTCCTATTCCAGCCCAGTACGAAGTGCTGGGTTAATGGATAGAAAAAGAAATTTTAGTGCTGTAAGCACGGCATAATGATATAGTAACAGATCGATAAATTATGCCGTCCTTGCAGGACTAGAAGCCGAGAAATTATTTAGGATCTGTGATCCGATAAACAAATAAATACTGGTTAAATTTTAACTAAGGTATATGAAAGCGGATTATAATTGGCTTAAGGCCGATCTACGATTCCTTATACTCAACAGGCGGGGATTGCAAATCCCCTTCGACTATCCTATTTTTTCTTTAAGCCCGCAATATTGGCGAGAATGCGACCGAACAAAAGATAACTTATAAAAACAAAAAAGGAATCACTTTTCAATGATTCCTTTTCATTTAGTTGCGGAGGCAAGACTCGAACTTACGACCTTTGGGTTATGAGCCCAACGAGCTACCACTGCTCCACTCCGCGATATAGTTGCATCCTTTCGTTTGCGAGTGCAAAGGTAATAATATTTTCTGATATTACAAATTTGCCATAACTTTTTTCAATGCACTTGCTAAATACAATCTTTTTTTGGTACTTTGCGCACAGTTTTAATAAAAATGTGCAATAAATGGCAGTGACTGTTTCTAAAACCCGTGATATGTTGGTTGATGTAGCCAGGCAATTGTTTGCTCGGATGGGGGTAGATAATACCACCATGAACGATATTGCACAGGCATCCAGAAAAGGCCGCCGTACTTTATATACATATTTTAAAAGCAAAAACGAGATTTACCTGGCAGTTGTAGAGTCAGAACTCGATAAACTACATAATATGTTGCTCGAAGTGGCCGGAAAAGATCTGCCTGCTGATGAGAAACTACTAACCTTTATTTATGCAAGGCTTGATGCCGTTAAATCCATCGTTTTCAGGAACGGAACCCTGCGGGCTAATTTTTTCAGGGATATCTGGAGAGTTGAAAAAGTAAGAAAGAGTTTTGATATACGTGAAGTAGAAATTCTTAAAGGAATTCTGGATTCCGGAGTAAAAGAGGGAGTTTTCTCCATGCCTGATGTAGAAATCACAGCCCTGGTGTTACATCATGCGCTGAAAGGCCTTGAAGTACCTTATATACGTGGAATGATGGGAAACAGTATCAGCGAACGCATCAAAAGGCGCGATAATGTAATGAATCTAATTTTTAACGGAATACGGATTAAATAAAAACAATAATGTTTATAAACGCTACGGGAACATATGTACCGGAAGAAAGAGTACATAACGATCACTTTTTAGAGTTAAACGGTTTAACCAGTGAATGGATTGAGCAACGTACCGGCATAATCACCCGTTCAAAGGCTAAAGCAGAAGAGAACATCAATACAATGGGGCTGGAAGCTATTAAAAATGCGCTTCCAAAACTCCCTTACGATATTAAAGAGGTAGACCTGATTATATCTGCTTCTTATTCTCCCTATGATACAGTTGCTACCGGTGCTCACATAGCGCAACAGGAATTTGATATTTCGGATACAAAAGCACTTTATCTCTCTTCGGCATGCTCCTCTTTTCTGAACGCACTGGAAGTGGTGGAAGGATATTTTGCACTGGGTAAAGCCTCTAAAGCATTGATCATCTCTGCTGATAAAAACTCTGCCTATTACAACGAGACAGATCCGAAAGCCGGTCATTTATGGGTGGATGCCGCCGCTGCATTTTTCATCTCCAAAGAGAGAATGGCAGAAAATGAACCGGAAATCATTGATATTTATACGGAAGGCCTGGGTAACATCAGTAAAGGACCGGCTGCAGTACAACTACGTCCGCGCAATGGTGGTATTATGATGCCGGAAGGACGGGATGTATTTATACAGGCCTGCACCTATATGCCTAAAAATGTGTTGCGCCTGCTGGATAAACACGGGTATACACTGGACGACCTTTCTTACTTTATCGGGCATCAGGCCAATATGCGTATCATGAGCAATATTGCCAAACAACTGGAATTGCCGGAAGAAAAGTTCCTTCACAACATCGAAGAACTGGGTAATACAGGTTCGGTCAGTTCAGCACTGGTATATGCACAATATGATCATACCTTTAAGAAAGGCGACCTGATAGGTATTACGGTATTCGGAGGTGGATATTCTGCCGGTGCATGCCTGGTTAAATTTTAAAATAAATCAGTAGTTAGTAGTTGGTAGATAGTACTTAGTAACTAATAAAATTCTACCAACTACTAACTACTATCTACTAACTACTATAAAAAAATAAAGTTATGAAGTTACTGGAAGGAAAAGTAGCAATTGTTACAGGGGCTGCCAGAGGAATTGGTAAAGCAATCGCTTTAAAATTCGCAGCCGAAGGTGCTGACATTGCGTTTACTGATCTGGCTATCGACGAAAATGGCGAAGCAACTCAAAAAGAGCTGGAAGCATTAGGTGTAAAAGCAAAAGGGTATGCTTCGAACGCTGCTGATTTCGAAGAGGCTCATACTGTAGTGGCTGATATATTAAAAGATTTCGGACGGATTGATATCCTGGTAAACAACGCAGGTATTACCCGCGACGGTTTAATGATGCGTATGTCTGAACAACAGTGGGATATGGTAATCAACGTAAACCTGAAATCAGCCTTCAACTTTATTCATGCAGTTACTCCTATCATGATGAAACAAAAAGGGGGTAGCATTATCAACATGGCTTCTGTTGTAGGTGTATCGGGCAATGCGGGACAGAGCAACTACTCTGCATCCAAAGCCGGTATGATAGGTTTGGCAAAAAGTGTAGCGAAAGAGTTAGGTTCGCGTGGTGTACGTGCCAACGCAATTGCTCCGGGATTCATCATCACGGATATGACAGCCGCACTGTCTGACGAAGTTAAAGCCGAATGGGCAAAACAGATTCCTTTACGCCGCGGAGGTACTCCCGAAGATGTAGCGAATGTAGCGACTTTCCTTGCTTCGGATATGTCTTCTTATGTAACAGGACAGGTGATCTGCTGCTGTGGTGGAATGAACATGTAAGAAATCCTATGAAAGTTATCTACGAAGACAATCATATGATAGCGGTCAATAAGACCTGCCATGAGATTGTTCAGGGAGATAAAACGGGTGATACTCCTCTTTCGGAACTGCTGAAAGCATGGCTGAAAGAGAAGTATCAGAAACCCGGAAATGTTTTTGTGGGAGTTACCCACCGTTTAGACAGACCTGTAACAGGACTGGTTATTTTTGCCAAAACATCCAAAGCTTTATCCCGTCTGAACGAAATGTTCCGTACCGGAACTGTAAAAAAGACCTATTGGGCCATTGTGAAAAACAGGCCACCGGCAGAAGAAGGAACACTAGAACACTGGCTTGTACGAAACGAAAAGCAGAATAAAAGCTACGCCTACCCGACTGAAAAGCCAAACAGCAAAAAGCAATCCTTCACTACAAACTGATAGCCCGTTCGGACAAATATTATTTACTGGAAATCGACCTGAAAACAGGCCGCCATCACCAGATCAGATGCCAGTTGGCCAAAATGGGATGCCCTATCAAAGGAGATCTGAAATATGGAGCTGAACGTTCAAACCCGGACGGCGGAATCAGCCTGCACTCCCGGAGTGCAGAATTTATCCACCCCGTATCCAAAGAGCCTGTAAAGATCATAGCAGATGTGCCGGAATATAATCTTTGGAAAAGTATAACAGCCGGTTTATAAATCAATCCGATACATACATTTTGCATCTCCCCGCTGAATAGAAGATGTAACCGTTGCTTTTACCTGCTTTCCACAAACTTGGGAAAACATCTTTTCGGCAAAACCTTCCGAACAATAGCATAATGCAGGATATTTCTGTGGATCACCGGCAACCAACGGACATACACAAAAGGGTTTATTCTCATCTACATTAATTATATTACCATTCTCCTCAAAAGTAACTTTCCATCCCCACTCTTTTTCCAGAAAAGAGGTAAAAGCATCCATATCACCTATATAAGGAGCTAATACCTCATCCATTTTATTATACTGGTAATGGGCGGCAGAAGCGGATTTCACTATCGCACGCACAGCATCTTCCTCTAAATCGTGATTCAGGTTTTTTAGAATCTCCGCCAACCAATCCCGGAACAGTTTATCTGTCCGGTTTTCAACATTCCCGGCTTCCGGAGTCGCGGCCGCAAAAGAGGTAAACCCACATAAGCAGGCACCCCCCAAACACATGGCTTTAATAAAGTTTTTTCTTGAAAGTGGCATATACTATTCATTAATTGGTTATTACTCACCTCAAAGAAAAGAAAAAAAGTATACCTGAAAAGAAAAAATATTCTATTTTGATAACAGAAAAATCCAGTGTAGGGAGATATTTATACTGTCAGCCTGTTGAATCGCCGCCATAGGAGTAAACCCAATACCGTAAGGCTCACCGGAAAGCCGCACCAGACACCAAACGCGCCCCAGCCCAGCGTAAAACCACAGAGGTAACCAATAGGCAAAGCCATACCGAAATGGCAAATAAAAGCCATGTAAGCCATATATTTAACATCGTCTATACCTCTCAACGCATTGGCAAAAAGTATCTGTAATCCGTCTCCTACCTGATAAAGAATGACTGAATAGCACAACAGAGCCACCATAGACACAATTTCTTCGTTTGTTGTAAACAGGTATCCAATATAGTTACGGGTAACGAACACAAACAGCATCACAACCACTGCTATCAGAAGTATAATATGCAATCCGGCAAAAGAGGCCAGCCGGATATTCCTGTTATCTCTTTGTTCTTTATAGCCACTCACACGGATGGTTACCGCCGCACCAATCCCGTAATACACCATAAAGCCCAGGGTAGTAATAACCCCTACAATCTGGTGAGCGGCCAACTCATGCGCTCCCAACCAGCCCATCATAATGACACTCAGGCTAAACGAGGCCGATTCTACCCCCATTTGAAAACCCAGTGGGGTACCCAAACGAACCAGGTTAGAGAGATTGCCCCAATTTATTTTGCCTTTCTTAAACCCATCCAGGTATTTCCTGTATTTGGAGCGGTAGCAAAACAACAGAATAAATAGAAGGAGAGTCAGGATTCGACTTCCCAAGGTAGAGATCCCCGCTCCCATTAATCCCAATTCGGGAGCACCAAAATGCCCGTAAATTAAGACATAATTTCCTATGATATTCACGACATTGGCTGTCAGCATGATCCACATCGGGGTCAGGGTATCTGTTGTGCCCTCACTAAATTGCTTGAAAGAGTTAAACAACATACCTACTATAACCGAAAACAACTGCAACGTATAATAGGGGATAATATAAGGCAATAACTCTTCCGGCTGCCTGAATATATCAATCCTTATCAAAAGAAGTAACATGATAAGGCTTAATAACACCCCAACACAAAAGTTAAGCAATAAACTATTTTTCAGGGTAACTCCCGCCTTCTTATAATCGCCGGAAATGTAAGCACCTCCGATAAGGGGAGTCAGCCCATACGAGAACCCCATACCACATATAAACACCAGATTAAAGAAGTTATTTACAAAGGAGGCGGCAGACAACTCTATATCGCTGTGTTGCCCAACCATTATATTATCGGCAAATCCAACAATAATAATACCCAACTGCCCCAACATAATAGGCACCCCCAACCGGATCGTCTCCCGGTAATGAGTTTTATATATAGATAGGTTCATTTTATAGAAAAATACGTAATAAAAACCAAGTTGTTCCCGGACTTGTCCCAGAACCACACTAAAACAGGCGATAATGATACTATAATACAAACTGTTAGTGCCCACCTCTTATTCAGGCCGTAGGCCTATCCTATCTTAGGCCCTGGCAACGCCGGGGCTTAGGTAATAAGGAAGATATTTCGCTCCGGAGGAGCAGTATAGTATAAAATGAATTGGAGATCATCTTACTGGTTTAGTTTATATACTACTATGCTGGGCTTCCAGCCCGAAACATGGACTCTGTTATCACCCCCAGAGAGAAATGTTCTTACAGAATCTCTACGGATTCAATAGCTATATTTTGTAAAGGGCGATCCTGTTGATTGGTTTCCGCATTTTCTATTTTCTCAACAACATCCATACCTTCAATCACTTCACCATATACAGTATACTGGTTATCCAGGAACGGGACACCGCCGGTTGTTGTATAGGCTTCGCGCTGTTCGGGGGGTGAATTTCGCTTCGTCTTTCCGTTTTTCTGTTTCCAGTTCCATCTTTCCTAACAGCGTTTCCTGTAGGATCATCAGTTCATCCCGGTCTTTATTTCGCTGTAGTTCCAATATCTTTGCTTTATTTTCCTGTTTGAGCCTGCCGAATATTTCATTTTGCAGGCGGATCACCTGCTGTTTCTCCATCCGGTCTAATTCCGCATCCGTATAAACTTTTCCTGTCACGATGTAAAACTGTGAAGCAGAAGATGCCCGTTGCGGATTCACCTCATCGCCGGTACGTGCGGCAGCCACAGCCCCCCCTTTTATGAAAATATTGAGGGTAAACAAATTCGGCTTCTACCGTATACCCCAGATCACCGGCACCCAGGTGCTTACCGATAGGAGCATCTTTAGAGGTCACATCTCCACCCTGTGCCATAAACTCCTTAATCACCCGGTGGAACAACAATCCGTTGTATTGGCCTTCCTGTGCCAGTTTCAGAAAATTCTCTTTGTGTTTTACCGTTTCGTTGTATAACTTAATTTTAACGCTTCCCAAGGTAGTGTTTAGCACTACAATTGTTTCTTTATCCTGTGACATCTTTACTCTATTTATTTTTTTACGATTGACATTGATTTGATCTTAATATTTTTCAACGGACGGTCGTTCATATTGGTCATCACCAACTGTATTTTATCAACAACCTTCTGTCCGCTTACCACCTCCCCGAATACGGTATAGTTACCATCCAAATGGGGCGCACCCCCTTCCAGCATATACGACTGACGTTCTTCGGGAGTAAATTTTTTGTTCTGCTCCCGCTCCATCTTATCCAGTTCGTGCTCTGTATAAAATTTTCCGGTAACAATATAAAACTGGGTTGCCGACGACTCTTTTTCCGGATTGACCTCATCCGAACTGCGGGCTGCACACAAAGCCCCCCTTTTATGGTAATACTTCGGATAAATAATTTCCGCCGGAATACGGTAATCCAGATCTCCACTGCCCAAAATACTATCCAGCGGAGCATCTTTCGAATTTACATCGCCGGCCTGGATCATGAATTGTTTGATCACCCGGTGAAATAACAGGTCATTATAAGTGTTTTCCTCCACATGCTTAATAAAATTATCCCGGTGTAAGGGAGTATCATTAAACAGCTTCACCTTTATTTCCCCCATATCTGTATCTATCAACACCAGTGTTTCCTCCTCCTGTGCAAACAATATATTGCATGGTAATAACAACAAAACCAGCAACCATTTCACCATTTGATTCATCATATTTCATACAGTTTATTTATTCCGAACAAAAATAGTAATAAAAAGCGAAGGTTAAATAAATTCTTTATTTTTGTAAAATAAATACTAATCCCAACCATGAGAAGACTACAGGTTTGCTTCGTAAAATTATTATATACATGTATTTTTGCCGGAATTTCAGTTGTTGGTAACTCCGGAACCCAGCCGCTGCCACCTTTAACCTTCAACCCCTTATCCGCTTTCGAAGATTTACCATCCGAAGAAGTAACAGATATTTTACAGGATTCACGGGGATTTTTATGGTTTGCAACCCACGCGGGCTTATGCCGCTACGACGGCTATCGTTTACAAACATACAAAGACAACTTATACATGCCCGGAAGCCTTACAAACAATAAAATTAAACGGCTGGCAGAAGATAAAACCCATAACTTATGGATCGGAACAGAGCACGGACTAAATAAACTGAATCTTATATCCGGGCATATAGAACAGTATCAAAGTTATCCGGTAAACGATGAAATTGCAGCTATTTGCGTAACATCCGGTAACCAGGTATGGGTAGGAGTTGATGCCGGGGTTGTCCGGTATGAGCCGGATTCCGGAACCTTTAAACTGTATAACTCCACTCCTGCCGGCACCAGTCTAACCGGAGTCAAATCCCTGATGGAAGACAGCAAAGGCAACTTATGGGTCGGCACATGGGCCAAAGGTATATTCAAATATGACCCAATCAATGACGGGATGATTAATTATCCGGCGTTGAACGACCGGAATTCTGCACACGTTCTTTTCGAAGACAGCCGGGGTGATATCTGGATTGGTTCATGGAACAGGGGACTATACAAATTGATCGAT
The DNA here is from genome assembly GCA_021203545.1 of Tannerellaceae bacterium. Lineage (GTDB taxonomy): Bacteria > Bacteroidota > Bacteroidia > Bacteroidales > Tannerellaceae > UBA4116. Next base: position 16,988 of record JAJQAZ010000090.1, read on the forward strand.
CATGAATCTCCCGGAACTGTTACCTGGCAGGTTTGGCAACACCAGGAAAAAAAGAAAGATTCGTTACCGGATAATGTTATTTACTGTATAAAAGAAGATATAAACAACCATACTTTATGGATTGGCACACGCAATGGCCTAAGCATCCTGGATTTGGATAATCCGGCCGGCGGATTTATCAACTACCTTCCGGAAACAAAAGAAAACGCACTGCCTTATAACGAATTAAATGCACTCGAACGGGATAAAAACGGAATCATGTGGTTAGGTATGCTGGGAGGGGGTATATATTCCGTAAACATGACTTTGCCACCTTTTGAGAGTTACAGCCTGGAATCTGTTAAACAAACCATATTCAGTAATTCAGTAAGAAGCCTCTTAGTAGATAGTTACAACACCTTATGGCTGGGAGTGGGCAGTCATGGTTTAGCTATTATGGATAAGGATATGAACGAACCGGTCTTTTACACAGAGCACCCCCATTTCAGAGCACATTCCGGACTACATACAGTAACCAGTATGCTTGAACATTCCAAAACAAAAGAGATATGGATATCCATAGCCGGAAACGGTATTTATATATATAACAGGTCGTTACCGGGTAACAAAATAAAAAAACTAACTCCCACTACCACCCCATGGCTTACCTCTCCTTTCATTTTAAGCATGAAAGAAGATGCCGGCGGTAATATCTGGTTAGGGTCACGAAGCGAACTGTTTATTATCCAACCCGACTCTTCCGTCACGAATATAGTGGTTAACCAGCCGGTAAACAGCATTGTGGAAGGTAGCGATAAAAGTATCTGGATCGGCACGGGAGGGGGTATCGCGCATTATACAGGATCAGTAAAAGAGTTAAAAGAAGAGTCGCTCACATGGTATAACTCATCAAACGGAAAATTAAGTTTTGATAATACCGGTTACCTTTTTACGGATAGTAAAGGACGCATATGGGTCGGTTCCGAAGGAGGCGGGCTTAGTTTATATGATGAAAACACAGATGCCTTTATCCAGGTAAACAACCGGTATAATATACTGGCTGATGGAGTATATAGTATAGAAGAAGATAACCAGGGACGATTATGGATAGCAACCAACTCAACCGGACTGATCTGTCTTGATATTGCCGGCGATTTATCCACGGCATCCCTGCGCACCTATACAACATCCGATGGTTTACAGGATAATTATTTTACCCAGGGAGCCTCCTGTAAAGCACCCGACGGAAAACTTTACTTTGGCAGCCACAAAGGTTATAACGCCTTTTATCCTGAAAATATAGATGAGAAAGAAGGGAGTCCGGAAGTGGTAATTACAGACATCACAGTCTTCAACCACTCCATTAAAGACATGAATGCCGGAGAAAGAGTACAAATTACAGATAAAACAGCAGACTTCGCAGAAAACATAGTTCTGAATCATCGCCGGAACCACTTTAGTATTGAATTTTCGCTGTTGAGTTATGCCAATCCCATGCGGAACAAATTTGCTTACCGGCTCGAGGGATACGACAACGACTGGCAATACACAGGTGCCTCAAACCGCATGGCTAACTATAACAACCTACAAAGCGGCACGTATACTTTCCGTCTGAAAGGAGCGAATGAGAATGGAGTATGGAGTGAAAACGAACGTTTGTTACAAATCACCATACTTCCCCCACCCTGGAAAACAGGTTGGGCCTATATAACATACATCCTGTTAGCTACCGGAATGGCTATAGTAACCTACAGGCTTATTCAAAACCGTATCCGCCGGAAACAACGGTACCAGCTGCAACAGATTGAACAGGCTAAATCAGAGGAAATCAACCATGCGAAACTCCAGTTCTTTACCAATGTTACACACGAACTATTAACCCCTCTGACAATACTTTCAGCCTCTCTGGATGATTTAAAATTATCCACTCCACAAAACAAAGGAACGTACAAAATCATGTACGAAAACCTCAACCGCCTGTTCCGTTTACTTCAACAGATCCTGGAATTCAGAAAAGCGGAAACAGGCAACCTTAAATTAAAAGTTTCTGAAGGAGAACTGGTATCTTTTATCCGGAAAGAGATAGAAGCATTTACACCGTTAATTAAAAAGAAAAAAATAAATGTCACTTTTACCAGTGATCCGGAAGAAATTACCGGATTCTTTGACTCTGATAAATTGGATAAAATAGTATACAACCTACTGTCAAACGCATCCAAATATAACCGGGAAGGTGGAGAGATCAGCATAAATGTATCACATGGAAAAACAACAAAGGAATTACTGTTTTCTATCCGGGACAATGGAGAAGGCATCCCTCCGGAAGCAATGAAATCCCTGTTCAAACGGTTCTATGAAGGCGATTACCGGAGATTCAACACAACCGGTACCGGGATCGGGCTATCCCTGACACAGGATCTTGTAAAACTTCACAAAGGTATCATAGAGGTAGAAAGCGAACCCGGTAAAGGAACCTGTTTCACTGTAACTATTCCAATAACAAAAGAGGCTTTTTCTCCCGGAGAGATAGATGAAAACAGCCAGGTTCCTGTTACGGAAACAGATCTGTACGACCTACCGGAAGAGACTACCGGCGATGACCGTGAAAAAGAAAAAACACATTCCCTCTTATTAGTAGAAGACAACGATTCCCTGTTAAGCCTCATGTTCAAACTATTAAGCCGGGATTATCATGTATATACCGCCGTAAACGGAGTAGAAGCCCTGTCAATTATCGGAAAAGAAGAGATCGATCTGGTTGTATCAGATATCATGATGCCGGTTATGGATGGTGTTGAACTATGTAAGAAAATAAAAAACACAATTGAATTCAGTCATATCCCTGTACTTTTATTAACCGCAAAGAAACAGGAAGAAGACAGGATAGAAGCCTATGAATCGGGCGCGGATGGTTTCATCAGTAAACCATTCAATCTATCCTTATTACATGCCCGCATACAAAACCTGCTGAAAAAGAAAGAACAATACGCCCGTGATTTTAAAAAACAAATTGTGTTTGAAGTACAGGACATGGAATATACCAGTATGGATGAAGAGTTTCTGGAAAAAGCGATTCAGTGCGTACACAGGCACCTGAAAGACATAGATTTCGACCAGGCACAATTCATCGAAGAAATGCACACCAGCAAATCCACACTCTATAAAAAACTAAAATCTTTAACCGGATTAAATACCTCCGGCTTTATCCGGAATATCCGTTTAAAAGCCGCCTGCAAACTAATGGAAGAAAAAGGAAACACAATCCGCGTATCCGAATTAGCCTACGCTGTTGGGTTCAACGATCCCAAATATTTCAGTGCCTGCTTCAAAAAAGAATTCGGTATGTTGCCATCCGAATACATGGAACGGTATAATTTCATAAATCCAAAAGAAGAATAAAAGGTTCTCTCATTATTTTTACTCTACATATAGTTTAAAGAGGGCTGCAAATAGATATTTATCCTTTGTACAGACCTTTTAGAATCATTAAGAGACCTGATTCTTAAAAAACACAAATATATTTGCATAAATACTAAAACACTTTTGAAATCTCAACTATTTAAATTTTTAATGCATGAAAAAACAAAAATTCTTACTAATCTTAGTCCTACTTGGACTTACATAAATCATTCATATCCCCCAATTATCAAAAAGAATGCCTTTTTAGGCTATAATTCTACCTTATTTTAGCTTTTTCTCTGTTTTTTCCTGAAGACGTTTACTATAATTGCAGTATAATACATCATCATGAAAAATTATCTATCCATCTTTATTATTACTCTATATTCTCTTACGCTCAATGCGCAGGTTCTATCCTATGTAAGCGACGGATATAGCCGGACATCAGTCAATACCACAGTATTCCGTACCAATTCGATCGTTACTTCCGGTAATACACAATTTATAGCTTTCTACGATGCCGAAGGTTACATGGTATTAGGAAAAAGGGAACAGGGTGATACCAACTGGCAAGTACAAAAAAGCAAGTACAAAGGCAATTGTGCTGACGCTCATAATATAATCAGTATCATGGCCGACGGAGAAGGCTATCTGCATGTTTCTTTTGACCATCACAATCACCCGTTGAATTATTGTAAAAGTGTTGCGCCCTTCTCTTTGAAGTTAGGAGAAAAAGAGGAAATGACAGGTTTGGACGAACAGGATGTTACGTATCCTGAATTTTATAAATTAAGCAACGGCGACCTTCTTTTTGCTTACCGTTCAGGGGAGTCCGGAAGAGGAAACCTGGTTCTGAACCGTTATCTGACGGAAGAGAAAAAATGGATACGGATACAGGATATTCTGATAGACGGAGAAGACCAGCGGAATGCTTACTGGCAGATGTATGTAGATACGCACGATACAATCCATTTATCCTGGGTCTGGCGGGAAAGCTGGCTGGTTGAAACAAATCACGATCTATGTTATGCCTGTTCCGTAGATGGAGGTGTTTCCTGGAGAAAATCGGATGGTTCTGTTTATACACTCCCTATAACAGCCGGTAATGCGGAATACGCCTGGCATATTCCCCAACAGAGTGAACTGATCAACCAAACCAGTATGACGGCTGATAAGAACGGAAATCCCTATATTGCTACTTACTGGCGTGACCCGGATAGCCAGGTGCCTCAATACCGTTTGGTTTATTTTGATGGCCATAGTTGGCAACAACAGCAGGTCAGCCAACGTACTACACCATTCTCTTTAAGCGGAGGAGGAACTAAACGGATTCCGATATCCCGCCCGCGCCTGGTTATCCGGAATAAAAAAGATACATATGAAGCGTTTTATATTTTCAGGGATGAAGAGAGAGGCAGTAAAGTATCCATGGCATACGCCGCGGATTTGTCTGCCGGACAATGGAATTACATAGATCTGACCGGTTTTACTGTTGATGCATGGGAACCCAGCCATGATACGGAATTGTGGAAAGAACAGGAGAAATTACACATTTATGTACAACACACCGGACAGGGCGACGGAGAAGCCACCACAGACCTGCCTCCCCAACCCATCTACGTACTTGAAGCAGATACAAACAGATAAAAAATATAATAATTTGTGATATGAAAAACACAGTCTTACTAAGTATTATTCTTTTAAACTGCATGAATAACCTGCGGTCTACTCCCATAACCGGGAAAGAAGATGTACTGAAAATGATTCATCTCGTAAACAATTACTGGCAAACAGAGAACCCGGAACCGGGCTGGTCGTTTTGGGAACATGCGGCCTATCATACCGGTAACATGGAAGCCTATTTTCTGACCGGAGAAGAGCAATACCGTGCCTATTCTGAAAAATGGGCTGAAAAGAACGAATGGAAAGGGGCTAAAGAGGCAGACCCGGCAAAATGGCTGTATAGTTATGGGGAAAAGGATGAGTATGTCCTTTTCGGCGATTGGCAGATATGTTTCCAGACCTATATTGACCTTTATAACCTTGAACCGGACGAAAAAAAGATTGCCCGTGCCCGGGAAGTGATGGAATACCAGATGAGTACGGATAAAAATGATTACTGGTGGTGGGCCGACGGACTCTATATGGTAATGCCGGTGATGACCAAAATGTATCATCTGACAGGCAACCGCCTGTATCTGCAAAAACTACATGACTATTATACCTATGCAAAAAGTATCATGTATGACGAAGATGAAAAACTGTTTTACCGGGATGCCAAATATGTTTATCCGGAACATACATCCGCCAATGGATTCAAAGATTTCTGGGCACGCGGAGACGGTTGGGTATTTGCCGGATTGGCAAAAGTGCTGAAAGACCTGCCGGCCGACGATCCCTACCGGGACGAATATATCCGGGATTACCAACAAATGGCAATAGCTTTAAAACCTTTGCAGCAACCGGAAGGATACTGGACCCGTAGTATGATGGACCCGGAACATGCTCCCGGACCGGAAACCAGTGGCACAGCCTTTTTCACCTATGGTTATCTATGGGGTATGAATAACGGCTTTCTGGATAGAGAAGAATATACACCTGTGATAAAAAAAAGCGTGGAAATACCTGACGGAAACAGCGTTGCAACCCAATGGGAAAATCGGCTATGTACAACCCATTGGCGAACGGGCCATCCCCGGGCAGGTGGTGGATGCTAATTCTACGGCTAATTTTGGAGTAGGCGCGTTTTTGTTAGCCGCCTCCGAAATGGTTCGTTATCATGAAACAGAAAACAAATCAGCAATGATCCGTCCGGGAGAAATCTGGCCGGATAATACAGGTACACATATAAATGCACACGGTGGAGGTATTTTATACAAAGACGGTATCTATTACTGGTTTGGCGAACATAAAAGCGATCATACCAGTGCTGCCCTGAAAGGTGTAACCTGTTATTCTTCAACCGACCTGATCCATTGGAAAAACGAAGGTATAGCCTTACGGGTAGAACCCGAGGGATCCGGCTCTGATATTGAAAAAGGGTGCATACTGGAACGTCCGAAAGTAATTTATAATGAGTTGACAAATAAATATGTAATGTGGTTCCACCTGGAACTGAAAGGGAAAGGATACGAAGCAGCCCGTGCAGGATTAGCAGTAAGCGATTACCCAACAGGCCCCTATCAATTCATTACATCATACAGGCCTAATGCCGGAATCTGGCCGGAAAACATGCCGGATAAGCATCGTACACTGAAAGCAAAAGCGAGTGACTTTGAAGGCAAATTGTGGACAGCTAAATGGAGAAAAGTAATAGACGAAGGCTTATTGGTGAGACGTGATTTTGAAGGCGGACAAATGTCAAGGGATATGACCCTGTTTGTGGATGAAGATAAAAAAGCCTATCACATATATTCATCAGAAGAGAACCTGACACTTCATATTGCAGAGCTGTCAGATGATTACCAAAGCCATACCGGAAAATACATTCGCATATATCCCGGCGGCCACAATGAGGCTCCTGCTATCTTTAAACATAAGGGAACCTATTTTATGATCACATCCGGTTGTACAGGTTGGGATCCGAATGAAGCCCGTATGTTTTTCGCTCCCTCCATCCGGGGTCCCTGGACACAACATTCCAACCCCTGTATAGGAAAAGACGCGGAACTTACATTTCATTCTCAAAGTACCTTTATCCTTCCGGTTGCCGGCAAAGAAGACACCTACATTTTTATGGCTGACAGATGGCGCCCCCATCTCCCTTCGGATGCCCGTTACATCTGGTTACCTATCGAATTTGAAAACGGCCTGCCGGTACTCCGTTGGAAAGACGAATGGAATCCGGAGTTATAAACCCGCAAGATTCCTGAAAGGTTTAAATAACAAATTGTCAAATTGACACAAACATACAGAAATGATCATGAAATAAAGTTAGCAATGCAGTATTTCTTTGCCCTGAATAGGGCTACTCAATTCAGCCCACGGTGGCGTTCGCTACACTCACTCTACCATGGGCCGAACTAAGCTACCCCTTTGGGGTGATCATCAGTCTCACTATGCCGAAACCCGTGTATATTGGGTAAGGAATAATTACTAAGTTTATTTCGTTGCCGGTTCGTCAGCCACTACAGGCCAGTAAGGATTCTGATAAAGCAAGGAGGTAGATACATCCGCACCGGAAGAGGCAGATACCTGGAACTGTTTTACCATAATCGGGCGGAGGTAGTGAGCCATCTTCCAGGTTGCGCCATTATATCCACTTTGATCGGGATAACGCTCAAACGGACGAAGATACTCGCTTCTGCTTACAGAGGAAACATTCGCATTGGACGAGCCGTCTGCAAGAATAGGGGTCTCCGCATCATCATACCAGCGTTCCATAGGTGTATTCCACAAATGGAATCCTTCTACATGATAAGGTGTTGTAATTAACTGGTCCATAGAACGCCAACGGCAAAGATCCATATACCGGAACCCTTCGGCCAGCAACTCGCAACGACGTTCGCGACGAATATTATAGAGAGTCGCATCAGTCAGCACCTGTCCGGCGGAGTAAGCTCCCCAGTCATTTTCAGCCTCTTTACTCATATCCGTTGCTGCAATTGTCGCAAAAATATTATCGCTTACTTTGGAACGGCGACGAATAGTTTGCCAATATTCCTGTGCTGTAGCATCTAAAGTTCCATTTCGTTCGTAACTGGCCTCCATGTAATTTAATAATGCTTCCGTAGCACGGTAAGAGACGGCTGCCGTATATCCTGCACCATTACCGTAATATTTTCTATTAAAAGAACCACCTTTACGTATAGCATATCCTGTTGCATATCCCCGTTCGCCATCTCCTAATGTTATAGCCGGATATCCCTGCTCTATTACGGCCTCTGTACCTTCCGTATTATCTACTTCAAACAGGATATTCTTTTGCCCGGGTTCTTTCAGGAAAATAGCCAGGCGGGAGTCGCGGTTTATACGTACATCTGCTATTTCTTTATCTCCCCTGTAGTAACCATTTCCATCGGCATAAGTACCATTGGCATATACAGGAGTACCGTCTGCCATTAAAAAGTTATTTACAAACCCACGGGTAAGCCCGATGCGATAGTTTCCACGGCTGGCAGCCGCATTTACATTGTGAGTAGATAAACCGCGGGCATATTGGCGCCACAGAAGTACTTCCGGAACTCCGGAAAGGTCTTCCTGAGCGAACATATCATAATAAGGATTGGCCGGGTCACTATCAGCCTGTTGTAATAAACCGGTGTTTTCTGTCAGACTTCCTTTATAGGCTTCTGCCACTTCTTTAGAAGCAGTCATGGCCTGATCCAGAAAATAGTTAATTTCGTTATCAATACTACCTCCCGGATATTCATAGCTGGAGTAAACAGCAGTGCCCGGCCATTCACTTCCACCCGGAACAAATGCTGTTCCTTTAAAATATTTCAGCCAGGTACCTTCAAAAAGGGCAACACGGGATTTTAGTAATAAGGCAAAATCCCTGTTTATACGGGTGGTAGCCATTTTTTATCAGCCATTAAAGCGGCAGCTTTATCCAAATCTTCCAGAATGAAACGGGCCACCTCATTTCGTGGACTACGCTTGATAGCTTCACGTAATGTTTCCAAATCATCGGCAAGAGGTTCGGTAATAATAGGAAAGTCTCCAAACATCTGGTACCGTTTGAAATATTCGCAGGCACGCAAAAAATACATTTCTCCGATATAATGTTTAATATTGGCCAAATCTCCTGTTATACTATTCCCCGAACCATTTATATCTTCACCATACCTGGGAAGCACTTCCGATAAGAAAAAGTTACAACGATAGATCATTTCAAACTTCCAGTTATCATTTTCAGAATGGTCCACCTTCCAACGATCGTTTGTATACCGGTCATGAAGGGATACCCCCACCTGGTTATCCGTATTATTATCCTCCCCAAAAATACCATAACTCCACTGGTTAGAATGGGAAGGAAGAATATCCGCATAAATTTTATTCGCATAATTAGCCAACTGGGCTTCGTCGTCAAGATAAGTTTCCGGAGAAACTTTTGACATCGGTTCCTTATCCAGGAAATCGTCACACGATAACAAACCACCTATCAGCAGGAAGGCTATCAGAGACTGTATCATTGTATTGTTAACTGTTTTCATATGATAAATCATTATAATTAGAAGGTTACATTAATACCAAAAGACCATGTTCTGGAAAGAGGATAAGCATTACCGGCATTTTTAATGGCCGCATTCGCTCCACTATCTGTGTTACCACCATCAATTGTTTCCGGATCATACAGTTTAGAAAGAGCTGTTCCTGTCCACAGGTTTCCCCTGATACAAAAACACGGCATCTTTCGATAGCGGCTTTTCTGGTTAATGAAGCCGGTAAAGTATATCCTGCCTGTAAATTTTTCAGACGGATATAAGATGCGTTCTGCAGATAACCACTCTGTGATTTTTGGTTTTTACCCGGGCCATTCGTACCACCGCCGAAAAGGGGGCGTGGGTAATAAGAGTCTAAATTTGCCGGAATCTCACCATTGAAGCCTGTGGCTTCTGCCCGGAAGTAATCGGCATGTTCCTTGTATCCGGCAGACCACCACTGATCAGAGATAACTCCCCAAAAATGATTTGTACTCTGGAAATAATCCCGTTTCATTACTCCCTGGAAGAAAACACGCAGGTCAAAGCCTTTCCAGTCTGCAGAAAGATCAATACCAAAATGATAACGTGGAGTACTATTACCAATCACTTTCAGGTCACCATGATCTTCCAGTGTTCTGGCTCCTTCGGTAATACCCGGATTTCCATCCAGATCAGCATACATAATATCACCGGCGACCCATTCAGTTCCAAAAGGTTGTCCTCCTACTTTTTCAAGGTGGGCATCCATTTCCTCCTGTGTCTTTGCTATACCAATAGTCTCAAATCCCCATATCTCACCAATTTTCCGGCCGGAAGCATAGGTATCGATCGAGTTTGTAGTGTTACCCGGATAACTGGTAACTGTAGTTTGTGCATCTGATAATAATAGTTTTACCCCATAACCAAATCCGTTTTGCAGACGGTCGTTCCATGCAACCTGCAACTCCCAGCCAACCGTTTTAAGGTCGCAGTTATTTGTTTTGGGAGCAGAAATACCTAAAATATTAGGCAATTCCGGAGCGGGCCCCACCATATTATCCGTATAACGTGTATAGAAATCAAACGAACCTGTCAGCCGGTTATTCAATAGCCCCCAGTCAAGAGCCACATTCCATGTACGAACGGTTTCCCATGTAAGAGTTGTACTGATCAGATCTTCAATTTTAGCTGTACCCGGTTTCACCCCATTTTGCAACCAGGCTCCATCGTTCGATTTCAATTCAAAGGTACGATATGTAGGATACCATACATTTGTGTTCTGGTTTCCTAATTCACCGTATGAACCACGTAATTTGAATGTGTTTACCACATTCGCTACCGGTTGCCAGAACTCTTCATGGGCTATATTCCAACCCAGCGAGAAAGACGGATACAGATTCCACCGGCTACCACGACGGAAACGGGAAGTACCGTCGTAACGCAGATTTATCTCTGCCAGATATTTTCCCTGATAATCGTAGTTTAAACGGCCGAAGAAACCGGCAGTTGCCCATTGATTGCGATACCCTCCTGCTTCTGTGGCTCTTTCACTTCCGTCACCGGCCAAACCACTTGTCAGGTCAAGCTCCGGCAATTCATCCAATAATAAGCCGTATTTCTTAGCGCTAAAGAAAGATTGTCTCATCTCTTCGGCCTGAAAACCTGCCATAATTTTGAAATTATGAACCTGATTAAATGTGCGGTTATATTCAGAGAAAATATTCAGGTTCAGATAATTCTCCTTTTTGTGATCCTGATACAAACTACTGGTACCGTTCGTGTCGTCAATATTCCCGTTTACATCATGATTATAGAATGGCAAAGAAGTTTCATGCACATCCCATGTGGTAGTACCATAATTGAATTCCACATGCGTACGCCAGTTTTCAACCGGTTCAAAAATAAAGGCAGCCTGTTGATAAACCCGGTCGGTTTGTACATTCCGCTCTCCTCCTAACGCCAGTGACATGGCCGGAGTTTCCGCGTTACCATTGTGATAATATCCGTTTTCATCATAAACAGGAAGGTTCGGCCAGGTTTGCCGCCCTAATCTTTCATACATACCCCCATTGAAATTCGTAGGACGCCAGTTATCCGTACGAACATAACGCAGATTATAACTGAAGTCTACCCAGGATGCCAGTTCCGCATTGATCTTTGCCGTCACATTATATCTTTTCAATCCATCACTCCCGTGACGTAACAAACCGCTCTGGTCCAGATAGCCTAAAGAGGTATAGTAAGTAACCTTTTCTCCACCGCCACTGATACTGGCATTATGTTCGTGTGAGAAATTATTACTTTTGAATAATTCGGAGAACCAGTCTGTATTCGCATACGCTTCGGTAAAAGGGTCACCACCCGGTTTTCCCCATAAATTCCCATCAGTCGGTAAACCACCCCGGTTAGTACCACCGGCAGCCTGAAAATCAAGCATCTGTTGCATAACAGTGTCGCTAAATACAGCACCCCAACCTACATTTTTAGCAGCCTGGTTAAAATAATTCGCAAATGTATAAGAATCCATCTGTTTCGGTAAATTAACCGGGCTACTGATACGCAAACTATTATTATAGTTCACTCTTGCTTTTCCTTTTTGTCCCTTTTTAGTGGTAATAAGAATTACGCCGAAAGGAGCACGCGATCCGTAAATAGAAGAAGCTGCCGCATCCTTTAGTACGGAAACATTCTCAATATCCTGTGGATTAACAGAGTTAATATCTCCTTCCATACCATCAATCAAAATCAGCGGACTTCCACTCGAACCTTCACCAATTGTACCCTGGCCACGGATATTGATACTCATATCTTTATCCATCTCTCCGGTATTGGTCGAGATCATTAATCCGGGTACTAACCCCTGCAATGCCTGGGTTGCATTGGTAACCGGACGGGATTCCAGCTCTTTAGCCGTGGCAATTCCGACAGAACCGGTCAGGTTTACTTTCTTTTGTGTACCAAAACCCACCACCACTATCTCATCCAATGTTTGAGTATCTTCTTTTAATAAAATAGTAAGAAAAGATTGGTTTCCTACCGGTACTTCCTGCGGAAGATACCCAATATAACTAATAGAAAGAATAGCACCATTGGAAACCTCCAGGCTGAAATTTCCATCAAAATCGGTCATTGTACCATTTAAGGTTCCTTTTTTCTACCACATTGGCCCCGATAACCGGTTCGCCGTAGTCATCTGTGATCACCCCGGTGATCTTTTTACTCTGCTGGGTAATATCCGTAACCGGATAGAGCAGCAATTCTTTCTCGCCGGCATGTAGCACCGGAAATAGTCCAAGTAGGACTACGTATTTATGCCGTACATTTATAAATGTTATGCGCTAAAAGACAAAAACTCCATACGAATATTTTTCAGTTCTATAATTGGAATACCAAACCTATTATAATTATAAAACGAACGGATTATAATTATAATCGATTCGTTCCA
>JAJQAZ010000042.1 GCA_021203545.1 Tannerellaceae bacterium
CAATATTACAATAATAAATTATACATATCAAAGTGTAAAAATAAATATTATAAATACATTTTTAACACAAATTTAAAGAAACAACATCATTGCTTGATTATTTTTAAAGCTTACAATTTATTTCCTACCTGTTTTGTGCGTTCTTAAAATCATTTAATTCTAATACTGATATGAATTTATCAAACCCTTTCATAAGTATAAATAAATTATATGTCTATCACACATTAAGCGTCTTCTTTTAATCAAATGTTGGTAGGTTTTTATTGATAAGTTCTGGTAAATCAAGAACATTTATACTTAAAAGGCGTATCATAACGAAACCCAACTCACTTTTACGGCTATGGAGGGTATATATTATTTTCTATGAGGGCTTGAAAATTATTGTGAATAAAAATTTCTCTTTTTATCTGATTTTGAATAGGGAGACTGGCTGATTGGTGAGACTGGAGCCTCATTTTTAATAGCGACAAGCGACACGCTCTGCCGAACGAGGGTTATTAAAGAGGTGGAATAGCTTTACTATCCGGGTAAGAATCAATCTCCTCTTTTCTGTTCATTAAAAACTGTGGAGTGTATATTTCGAGAATGGTGCCTTTTCCTACGGTTTTTGCTCCTTCCCTGATCTCAAATTCTTTTCCGGGATAGAATTTTCCTATGTGAAAAGTCCGGTTTAACATGGTTAAATTACATTGTACGGTTTCGCCAGGATAACAAACCTCTTTATTGATAAGAGTCTGTGGTGCATCCCAGTCTCTTCCATCATAATGAAATTGTCCTCTGTATCCGTTAGTCACAAAGCTTTTTCTCCCCCCTTCTTCTGTCGAAAGATAATAGATTTCTGCTTTTATATCCGGTTGCCTTTGTAGATACATCTCTTTTTTCTTTAAAAGATATTCCTTTCTATCCTTGTATCAGAATACAAAAGTATCATTTTTTATGTATCTTTATTCCACTTAATTTATTAATATACCGGTGAAGAAAAAAGAAACTATAATCACCGTAATCGGACTCTTTCGTCCTGCTATGAACTGGAGGAGCAAACTTCCGGTAAAGTGTATACTCCGGAATGGACTTTTGAGAAAGATGATTTAATGCGTTTTAAAAATTGATTTATATATGCAGAAAAATAATTTTGCTTTTGATTTGGGAACAGAAGCTATCCGTGTTTATAAGGATGAAATAAAAATCGCCCAATTTTCTTCTTTTGATGAAGGAATAAATAGTTTCTTAACGAATGGCGGGAAGATTGTACTATTTAATGAACTGGAAGAAAAAATGCGGAATGTAATACGGAAATACGATCAGGTGTTTCTGGGATTTTTACGGGTATCTAAAAATAGCGGATTGATAATGGTTCCGGCAAATTGTGGTGAAGTAGAACTACGTGCCTACCGAGATTTGCTTGATTTTACGGCATTGGTTTATCCGTCTCATATGGTTTATGATCATTTTGTGGCATCTGCCGGGTTGGGAATTAATAAATCCGGCACCTATATGATCGTGGATAGCGGGGCTGGTAAAACCCGGATGACTACCATACAAAAAGGAGATTTTCTGGAAGGTTGTATTTCGACTGTTACGGATATGGCAGGAAATAGTATGAATGAGGCTATCACTTTCGGCTTAAGTCATGAATACGGCCTGCAAATTTCCCGTTTTACCGCGGAGGAGTTGAAGAAAGAGATTTGTTCGCTGGCAGAAGATACACCTGTCCGGCAGATTGTAGTGAAAGGAACCGACAAAACAACGGGTGACCCAAAAGAAGTGACTGTTTCCGGCAGTGAGCTAAATAACTGGTTATTGGAAGAGGTGGGACATATTAAACGTAAAATTGCACAACATTATTATCTATTACCTCCGGAAGTACAACAGGAAATAAGTAAAACAGGTATTCATCTGGTGGGGAAAAATTTCCGTTTACCGGGCTTTGTGCAGTTAATCGCCCGCGATCTGCCGGTTTCTTCCCATTCTTACCAGCTATCCCGGGATTATATGGAGGAAGGGCTTATCTATATACAGCAACACAGGGAAGAATATATGCCATATTTTTTGAAGTAAACAGATATTTAAAAGGACTAAATATGAACTCTATCATGCCATTAAAGACACCCTACCAAAGGCAAAGACCTGAAAGCAGTTTGAACATCTACTGGATATATTTGAAGACTCTGATAATAGTAACTCTAATCAGGAAACAACACAAAAAAATGTTTACAAAACTATTTATTTAACCACGTCTTTATTTGTGTTCCTAACTCTTCAGCCATTTCAATGGAAGCCACGATTTGCTTTTTTTGTAATTTGCTCGACATGTACTCCTGCAGTAATGACACAATTACCGGGAAGATAGGATTTGATACTATCCGCTATTTTTTCGGCTACCAGATGGTCTTTATGAAACCGACCCTGATAACTGGGAAAAAGGATTGTTTTTACTTCTACCTCTCCTGATATAGTGGTTACTGTTCCGATATGGGGTGTATCGCCACCGGTAATCATAATGAGTAAATCCGGGCCTATGGATTTTATTTCTGCATGGATGGAGTAGCCTTCGGCAGAGGTAGAAAATATAACAGGTAATTTTTTCATTTTATTTCTCTTCTCCCCACCTGGGCATTTTGCAATTCAAACCAAATAAATCCAATGCCCGGATAACCGAATGAGAAATTATTTCATCAACGGTGGCCGGTTGGGTGTAAAAAGAGGGTACCGGCGGCATGATAATTCCACCCATTTCTGTTACGCTGAGCATATTTTTTAAATGTCCGGCATGTAAAGGGGTTTCTCTGACCATCAATACAAGCCGGCGGCGTTCTTTCAGCACAACATCCGCTGCACGGGTAAGTAAAGTGGAAGTAACCCCGGTTGCTATTTCCGACAATGTTTTTATGGAACACGGAGTAATTATCATCCCATCGGTTTTAAAGGAGCCACTCGCTATGGAGGCCCCGACATTTTCAACCGGATGGACTTTATCGGCCAAACCGTACAATTTTTCTTTGAAAAAATCTGTTTCGTAACCCATAACCTTTTCCGCAGCACGGCTGACGATTAAATGGGTTTCTACTTTACAGGCTTTAAGAATTTCTAACGTCCTTACACCATATTGTATTCCGGTAGCTCCTGTTATACCGATGATTATTTTTGACATATCTATTACACCAATACGAAATTGTGTTTATATTTTATTTTTTCTTCATCCAATCCGGCATATAAGGAGTCGGGTCTATTTCTTTAAATTGTGCACGTACAAACAAATTTTTTAATTTATAAGGTACGGTACAGTCAAATATGGTTTTAGTACTAATCCCATGTGCCAGTATTTTGGGGTCATAGGCCGGGTCTTGTGAGGGGTCAAGCTGGTGGCATCTGACACCCGGAATAAATACAGTGCTTACTTCTCCCTGATACCGGGTGGTCATTACCCACAATATATCATTGGTATCAAAGATATCCACATCTTCATCTACCAGAATCACCTGTTTTAATTCCGAATAAATACCAAAAGCCATGAGAGCAGCCTGTCTTTCGCGTCCCTGGTCAGCTTCCGTCCGTTTCTTTACCTGAAGAATGGAAAGAAATTTTCCACCTCCGGATGGATGTGCATATACGTTTTGTAAAAATCCGGGCATGGCTGCTTCCACGACATTATAAATACTGGCTTCTGTGGGAATGCCGGCCAGATTAACATGTTCTTCTCCGGGTCCTACCAGCGTTTGCAGGATGGCATTTTTGCGCATGGTGATTGCTTTTACTTTAATCAGCGGTAAAGAAGGGTTGGCTACTCCTTCGTAACCGGGGAATTCAGGCATAGCATATCCTGTTTTTGTATTCTGGTCTTCTTTGACCCTCACATTGGGTAAAATTTCCCCTTCAATGACAATTTCGGCGCGTGCAATCGCTTTCTGTTTTACAGTTATTGCATCTACCAGCTCTACTCCTTTTCCCCGTAGTCCCCCGGCTATTTTTAATTCATCGAAACCAAGTGGGGTGGTCGGTGCTTCAAAACAAGCACTAATGTGGATAGCAGGGTCCAGCCCCATATTGATAGTAACCGGAAATGGCTTCCCTGCTTTTTCCGCTTTTTGCCGGAACATATCTATATGGCGTCCGAGAGCAAAGAAAATGGAAATTTCGTCTTTCCCCTGCACACAAAGCCTGTGGATAGTAACATCTGTATGGCCATTGTCCGGGTCAGAGCCCAGGACCAGTCCTTCACAAAAATAGGGTCCTGCATCTTTGGGTGTATTGGTAGGAGCCGGTAAGATTTTGCGAATATCAAAATCTTTATCAGTGGCTTTATAAACTACTTCCTGGCATAATGCATCAGATTGATTAACAAAAACCGGGTCTACTGTACTTTTAACAGCTTGTCCCATATGTTTTCCCAATTCACGAACCGGAGCTCCCAACATGGCAGCCACACGTTCCCGGCTGGCAATCAATCCGACTAATACCCGGGAACCCGGATATCCTTTAATATTATTAAACATCATCGCCGGACCGACTTGCGTAGGTCTGGTTACTGTGCCACCTGCACCAATATAACGATATACACCTGCTAAATCGTCTTTGGGATTTATTTCGACATCTGTTTCATGATACTGCCCTGGAAGTGTCTTTATAACTTCCAATGCACTTCTTAAATCATTTATTTCAGGCTGATTTTTATTATTCGCATTCATAGTTTATATTTTTTAGTTAATACTATCTTAATTTTTTATTGTTATAATATTTTCCTACAAACAGGCCGAAAACAAGCAATCCTATTATTACCAGAGCCAGGCAGATAGTAAACAATAACGAAAATCCTGTTGTATGAATGATGGTTCCGGCCAATGCAATTCCCAACCCTATTCCTAAATCCCAGAAAGTAAAAAATGTAGCATTGGCCACCCCCCGGTGTTCTACAGTGGCCAGATTGATAAACATATTCTGAAAAGCGGGATTGATAAATCCATATCCTAATCCCAGAATAAGCCGAACAACATCAGGTTCGAAATAAAAACTAATATGAAATCCCGGGTCCATAATGGAGATTGACTGGAATCTTTTCTCATAACAATTCACCGACTTTCTACCGGCTTATATAGTATAACAAGAGTTGATTATAATAGTTTACCGGATCCAGGTCCGTTCCAATAACAGTATTTTATTATAAAAATTGGTAAGTGTCTTTTCAGTACGGTTACTCTACGACAGGTCAGATATAAATTAATTTCTTATTTAAAAGCTCATTTATGAGTGGATTATTCCTCAATTTTTATACGATTGAGTTTTCCGTTGAAAATATAAAGGTTGATTATATTGACTATGATGATGATCCATGATGATCCATAAATCGGGGAAGAACAAATAAAAAACTCCTGATAGTCTATTGATTATCAGGAGTTTTTAAGTTGGAATCTTTTCTTCCTGGTGATCCGCCTGGGGTTCGAACCCAGGACCCCATCCTTAAAAGGGATGTGCTCTACCGGCTGAGCTAGCGAATCATCCTGTGCATTACTTCGTGAATGCGGGTGCAAATATAGGTGGTTATTTTCTTTTCTGCAAGTTTTTGGATTATTTTCTTTCTTTTTCCTACCGGCGCACGTCGGCACCCCACAATAGTTTATCACGTAAGGTCTTGTAGAAAGTATGGTTATACCGTTTGATCACCTTTGTCGTATGGCTTGCTTTGCTTACAGTCAGTTGGGTAGCGGTAGGGAAAACTTCGGAACGGCCGTCCAGTGCAACCAAAAAAGAACCATTCCGGCTTTCTACCTCTAATGTAAGTACGGAAGAATCAGGAATCACCAGTGGCCGCATGTTTAAGGAATGGGGAGCCACAGGGTTTATTACCAAACTGGCACTCTGAGGCACAATGATGGGGCCGTTTACACTAAGTGAGTAGGCAGTAGAGCCGGTCGGCGTTGCAATGATCAACCCGTCCGCTTGATAAGAAGCCAGAAAATCATCATCCAGTGAAGCATGAATCGTTATCATGGAAGAGGTATCCTGTTTTAGTATCGCAATTTCATTCAGGGCATAATTGTATCCCTGATAGAAATTCTCACTCATACTTAACTGTAACTGGGTACGTTCCTCTACTTTATAATAGTTCTTAAACAACTCCTTCAGTGTCTCCTCAATCTCATTGCTACTAATATCTGCCAGGAAACCTAACCGTCCGGTATTAATACCCAGTATAGGAATATTCCGGTGGTTTACCCGGGCTGCCGTACGAAGAAATGTACCATCTCCGCCGACGCTAAGGGCTACATCTATATTAAATTTATCATCAGTAATAACTCCTTTTATTGCCGGGGTATATCCGAGGGTATCCGTCAGGAAATTATAAAAGGTATAATCTACATATACTTCAGCCTCGTGCAGAGCCAACTGCTCAAACAAACGTTTGATAGAGCGTTGTTTATTCTGCTGATACTTACTTCCAAATACACCTATTTTCATAAGTAACCATTATACATGTTCATATAATACAAAAGTTCGTCCATCCGTTGCTGCAACACATCATCTACCATACCCGACTCCATAAAGTGATACAGGATTGTATAATTAAAGCGTTCCAGACTACGGATTACCGGAGATGCATCTTCCAGATTGATCTTGAAAGTTACAATAAGCCGACCTGTTTCCGGATCAGGATACGAAAACAGGTTCAAAACCATTGCGTTGTTATCTTCTGCCAGCCGGGCAATGTCGGAAAGAACATAATCCTGCGGCAACAGTTCAAGAACCAGTATACTACCCGGCTCACTGGCGCTACAGATATCGGTCAACGCCTCGATCATACGTTCGTGGGTAATGACTCCCAAATATTTCCCTGCTGTATCCACTACCGGGAGCAGGCTCAATTTATAGCGCGACATAATAGCCATGACTTCATACAAATGCCCGTTGTCGTATACGCTGGGAGCGAAAAAACCAGGTCTTTTACAGGTGCTTCAAGATCTGTCATTTCCAAAAGATCCTTTTCCGATACCAGTATCTGGTATACCCCGTCCGTTACAACCGGCAAATGATGTAATTTGAATTCGTCCATTAAAGACAAACCATATTTTCCCGTGTCAAAACTTTTTAACACCGGAATCTCTTTTGTTATGAAATCTTTCGCTAACATTATTCTTTATATTCCCTAAATACTACTAAATTTGCCGATACATTCGTTGCAAAAGTAATCAAAGATACAGAATATAACCTATACAATGACTAATTTAAGTGTGAACATCAACAAAGTGGCAACCATCAGGAACGCCCGTGGAGGAAACATGCCGGACATCCTAAAAGTTGCTACAGATTGTGAATCTTTCGGTGCACAGGGAATTACCGTTCACCCACGACCCGATGAACGCCATATCCGGTATGCGGATGTGTATGCCCTGAAACCACTTGTAAAAACAGAATTCAACATCGAAGGCTATCCTACGGACAGCTTTATTGACCTGGTGGTAAAAGTAAAACCTACACAGGTAACACTGGTGCCCGATGGCCCGGATGCCATTACCTCGAACGCCGGATGGGATGTAAAGAACAATCTCGATATGTTATCGGAACTGGTTGATATATTCAGGGACAAAGGTATCCGTACCTCTTTGTTTGTAGGAACCGATACCGAACAGATTCAATGGGCTGCAAAAACCGGAACCGACCGGGTAGAACTATATACGGAACCCTATGCAACCCTTTACCCTACAGATAAGGACAAAGCAATTGCCCCGTTTATAGAAGCTGCCAAAGCAGCCAAAAATCTGGGAATGGGTGTTAATGCCGGGCACGACCTGAGCCTGGAAAACCTGGCATGGTTCAGCCAGCATATTCCATTTATAGAAGAAGTATCCATTGGCCATGCACTGATCTGTGATGCCCTCTATTATGGATTGGAGAAAACCATTTCGTTATATAAGGCTTGTTTAGAAGTCAAGAAGTAAGAAGTTTAGATTCAAGAATAATAATTTACTAACATAAAAAGCAAACAAGATGAGTTTATTACTTTCATTCCAGGCTGTTGGAGAATTAGTGGATGAGATGCCCGATTTAACAACGGTTACTACGATGCCGACAGAAGCAGAAATCAATGTGATAGACCTGGCCTTTAAAGGGGGATGGATTATGGTTGTCCTTTTATTGTTATCCCTGATGGCTATTTATATATTTATACAGCGTTTAATGGTGATTCGCCGCGCAGGAAAGACTGACGAGACTTTTATGAACCGGATCAAAGATTATATACACGAGGGTAAAATAGATTCGGCACTGAATCTTTGCCGCAGCACCAATACCCCTTCGGCACGGATGATCGAAAAAGGGATTACCCGTTTGGGCCGTCCGATGAATGATGTGATGATCGCTATCGAAAATGTGGGAAATATTGAAATTGCCAAACTGGAGAAAGGATTTCCCCTGATTGCTACCACCGCAGCTGGCGCACCGATGTTGGGATTCCTCGGAACAGTAACCGGTATGGTTCGGGCTTTCTTTGATATGGCTAATGCCGGTACCAATGTCGACGTATCATTGTTGTCGGGTGGTATCTATGAAGCATTGGTAACAACCGTAGCAGGTCTGATCGTAGGGATTATCGCCCTGTTTGCTTACAACTACCTGGTAGCCCAGGTGGATAACGTGGTTAACAAAATGGAGACCAGCGCCATGGAATTTATGGACTTGCTTAACGAACCTGCCAATTAATAAAGTATGGCTTTAAAAAGAAGAACAAAAATAAACGAATCATTCAGTATGGCATCAATGACGGACGTCATCTTCCTGCTGTTGATTTTCTTTATGATTACCTCTACTGTAGTAGTACCGAATGCTATCAAACTTACCCTGCCCCAGTCAAAAAAACAGACTGCCGCAAAACCACTTACCCGGGTAACGATTGATGCTGCCCTGAACTACTATGTGGCTTTCGGTAACCAGAAGGAGAAAATGGTTTCGTTTGATGAAATAACACCTTTCCTACAGGAAAGCTATGCAAATGAACCGGAAATGTTCGTGGCACTCTATGCAGATGAAACAGTGCCTTATAAAGAAATTGTCAGAATACTGAATATTGCGAACGAAAATAATTTCAGAATGGTGCTTGCCACCCGTCCGCAAAAATAGGCAGGTATGAAGTTTAAGAAAGATGACATATATGGTCTGGCCGGATCCATCTTATTCCATTTGCTGATATTCCTGATCCTCTGGTTTACCGTATTGCGTACGGAAGTACCCAACGAAGAGGAAGGGGTATTGGTGAATTTCGGAAATATAGATATGGCTGCAGGACTATTTGAACCCAGATATACAGGAAGCGTTCTTCCTTCAGAAACGACTCCGCCCCCCCCTGTAAGTCACCCCGATCCGGCACCGGAAGAGTTGATAACACAGGATTTGGACGAGAGCATTTCTTTAAATGACGGTCCTACGGAAGAGGAACGTCGCCGGGAAGAAGAACGAAGAAAACATGAACAGGAAGAGCGTGAGCAACGCCAGCGCGAAGAAGAAGAGCACAGACGACAGGAAGAGCAACGCCGCCAGCAGGAAGCAATCAGCAACCGGGTAGCCGGAGCATTCGGTTCAGGCAACGAAGCTGCAACCAGCCAGGGAGATGCCGAAACTGGTGTAGGAAACCAGGGAAGTCCATTCGGAAACTCCGATCAGGGAGCCAACGAAGGCGTAGGCGGATTTGGTTCTTTCAGCCTGAATGAACGCTCGATTGGTTCGGGAGGCCTCCCCCGCCCTGCTTATACCGTACAGGAAGAAGGTAAAATTGTTATTGATATAACAGTAGACCCAAAAGGAAATGTGATTGATGCTAAAATTGGTAAAGGTACCAATATTGACAACGCATCGATGCGGCAAAGTGCACTCGAAGCAGCCAGAAAAGCAAAGTTCAGCCGTATCAGTGGTGCCAATAATCAATCCGGAACAATTACATATCAATATAAGTTAAATTGAAAAAGTAGTTATCAGGCACTTTGTGCCTTAGTAGTTATCGCTCCTTACAGTCGCTGGTAGTCAAAGGAGTCAAGTAGTATAAAAATATTCTCCTTAACTACTAACGAACGAAGTGAGTGCTAACTACTAAGCTACGAAGTAGCTGATAACTACTTAACTACTAAAAAATATTTGTCATGAAAAAAGCATTTGTATTTTTAGCGACAGGCTTCGAAGAAGTAGAAGCGATTGGAACAATCGACGTATTGCGCCGGGGTGAGATATCAACCACCACGGTCTCCATTACCGGAGAAAAAGAAGTTACAGGAGCCCATGGTATTCCTGTTGTAGCAGATATGATTTTTGCCGAAACAGATTTATCGGATGCCGATATCCTGGTTTTACCCGGTGGTATGCCCGGTAGTAGCAATCTGAATGCTTTTGAACCATTGAAAGATAGAATTATAGAACAGTATAATGCAGGCAAATATATTGCTGCGATCTGCGCTGCTCCCCTGGTATTCGGTGGATTAGGATTATTGAAAGGTAAAAACGCGACCTGTTATCCCAGCTTTGAACCTCAACTGATAGGTGCTAATGTTACCGGCGAAAATGTAGAAGTAGACGGAAACGTAATCACCGGAAAAGGCCCCGGCCTGGTATTCGACTTTGCACTCACAATTGTAGAAGCCCTGCAAGGCAAAGAAAAATCCGACGAAGTAGCAAGCGGATTGTTACTTAAATAATCCTTTACTCCCGGTTCGGCGTAGTGTCCCAGTTCGGCGTAGTGTCTTCACTACGTCGTTTTAAAAAGTGAGGCTCCAGCCTCACGTGAAGCAGAAGCTTCACTTATTTTAGCAACATAGCGAGGACACTATGCCAACGGATAAAGATAGTGCAGAGTATTATTCAAAATATATCTGCGTTTTTTTGGTTCCTCTGTAGAGGGTTGTGGGGGGGGGTGCTCCAAATACGAAGATTCAGGTTCAAATCTTCTACTATTCCGGCAAGTGCCCGTATGATCGTGTACTCTCTTTTTAACTTTACGGTATTAAATACAGAACTTAGAACATCTGCTTCAAAATCGTTTGTGTTATCTGATATAGCAATCAATATATGTGAATTCCGGAAACTTAACATCATATTTTTTCCCCTGAACTTCCGTTCCAGATCCATAATACGCGACATGATAGAAGGAGTAAGCAGATACCGGGCCTCTATCTGGTCGGTACAATACGTATTAAAACATTTCTCGAACTCCGGATCTTCCAGATGTACACGGTTCTTCTTAGAAGATAAAACGTTTGTACGTCTCACTACCACAGGGTAACGAAACTCCTTTGGAAAATCAGCCACAAAAATAAATCCTTTAAATATGTCTGTATAATAAGTCCGGCTCTGTCCTTTCGAATTAATTTTCCGGTGTCTCTCCTGTGCACGCACTTCCGAAAAAGCAATAGAAGTCTCCCCTACTTTACCGGTTATCAGATCTTCAGATGAATATAAATCAGGAACTATAAAAAGCCCGGATTCAATAAAAGTCTGTTCTGATATTCCCTTTTCAGGACTAAATACTCCGTCTTTAATCAGATTACTAACAAAGGGGGTAATAACAAGCAGTTTATAATCCTCTGCTACTTTACGCGACTGGACAATAAACAGACTTATCATTGTAATCAGACTTATTATTACCGCAAAAACGATAGTCCAGCTATACTCCGGATAACCAAAAACACAAATTAAAGAAAGGATTCCGGTAAACAATACAAGTAATATAACTATCCGTAACAAATTGTTTCGTCTTTCCTTACGCATATTTTCTACTTGTTCAAGATGAGAATGTAATTGATTTTTTAATTCTTCGAACTCCGGCACTACCTGTATATTTTCCTGCATTTCAAAAAAGGCTGAATATTTAGTGAGTAAAAGTAGATAAATCCCAAATACCAGCAAAATATAACCGGGAGTTTAAACCGGAAAACAGAAACAATTGTTTTTGTTATCAGTATAAATACATAAAAGAGGAAAAGATATGTTAGATCAGATTTTGAATATTATTAAAAGCCAGGCATCCGGTGCCATTACTTCGAATCCTGAAATTCCGGAAGATAAAAAAGCAGAGACTGTACAGACAACAACACAGGCTGTCGCCGAGGGACTGAAAAACCAACTATCGATGAGCAATCTCACAAACCTGGCGAGTCTCTTCTCGAATGATGTAAAATCGTCTGCGACTATGAACCCGCTAATTGAATCTATTAAAAACACTGTTTCGACGGCACTTACTCAAAAAACAGGTTTACCGGCCGGGATTGCCAACGGGATTGCAGCCAGTGTGGTTCCTTCAGTATTTAAAATATTTTCTCAAAAAGTAAACGATCCAAACGAAAACGAAAAAGGGTTTAATATAGAAGGACTGCTTAAAACCTTCACCGGAGGAAATGGAGGAAACGAAATCAATACAGGAAGTCTGCTCAGCTCAGTAGGAAAACTGTTTCACTAAAGAATGGACAAAAGGACATAAGAACATAAGAACAAAAGAAAAGGTAGTTATTTAAAATTCCAGTGTTCGATATATTGTTCCGTATACTTAATGCTTTTCTTCCGTATAGTTCCTTTGTTTAGGGTCTGGGGGTACGAGAGCAGGGTCTGAGGGTAAATTTTTATCCCCAGGCCTTACGGCTCTATCCCCTGGGGATGAATCAAAGAACTATGCGAGTTTGTTTTACTAAGTATGCAGGATGACATGAATAAGCCTGGTATATTAAAGATGCCCTATTAATCTTAATATAGCCGGGGTTAATAGAGCAGTGAAAATACCATTTAAAGTCAGTCCCAGACTGGCATATGCCCCGTAACGGGGCCCGTTCTCCATAGCTGTAGCTGTTCCAACCGCATGGGCAGCAGTACCCATGGAAAGACCTTTGGCAACAGGACTTTTTACCCGGCCTACATGCAAAATCTGAAATCCGAAAACCGCACCAAACAACCCGGTACAAACAACTACAGTAGCTGTTAAAGAGGGTATTCCTCCCACTGTCTGTGTAATCTCCATAGCTATAGGAGTGGTTACTGATTTGGATGCCAGCGAAAGTATTACTTCACGGCTTGCACCTAACAGTTTAGCTATAAGGACTACAGAAAAAATTCCAGCCAGGCAACCGGCCAATTGGGATAAAATAATTGGTAATAACTGGCGTTTAATGGCTTCGAGTTGTAGATACAGGGGTACTCCCAATGCAACGACAGCGGGTTTCAGCCAGAACTCAATCCATTTACCACCTTCGTCGTATACCTCATACGAAATCCCGGCAAATTGCAGGAAGGTAATTAGTACGGCAATAGTAAGTAATATTGGATTAAGTAATACCCTGCCTGTCTTTTTCTGCAACAGGCGGGATATCCAATAGACTGAAAAGGTAAGGGCGATAAGGAAAAACTTATTTTCTAAAAAATCCATATCCTCTCCTTATCAGTTGGTGAACCTGTCCTGTCACAACCAGAACAATTAGGGTGCTTCCCACTACTGCTGCGGCAATAGGCCAGAACTCTGCCCGGATAATATCAAAATAAAGCATCAGGGCTACACCGGGAGGTACAAAGAAGAACCCCAGATTGGCTATCAAAAAGTCGGCCATACTTTTTACCCATTCCAGACGGATCACCTTTATTTTTAAAAGAAAAGTAAGCAGGAGCATCCCGATAATACTGGAAGGCAGAGAGACTCCGGTTATTTGAACAAGCCACTCCCCTGCCGCAAGGCAACCAAACAAAATAGCACATTGACGAATTAAATCCATATTAGTAAATCTAAAATTCCTGCAAAGATATAAAATCAAAGGTTCTCATCCGTTATCCGGGTAAAACTATAAGCTATTACTCTTTGATTATTATTTCAGGAAATTGAAAACTTAATCCCGCTATCTGTAAAGATCTGATTCAGATAAAGGAAAAAGTTTACTTCATCTATTTCTTCCGGGTTATATTCTATAATAGCAGTCCTAAAACCTACTATTTCAATTTTATCTTCTTTAATCACAAGGGTTATTACACGGTCTTTAATTTCAATAGACTCTATCGCATCATACTGATGCCTCACCGACCTGCTGGATTCAATATCAACTCCATCCTCATCTCCATCCAGATAACTTAAAATAATATAGTTTTCCGGTTCAATATCATCATCTCCTATACCAATAATAAGCACTTCACAATCTGTAACACAGTTAATCGTAGAAGCGTAAAAAGTAAAATCATTCATATTAAAATATTTAAATATTCTATATCTAATTCTCTTATCCCATCTATAATTGAGGGAGAAATATAGCAAGGCTTTCTGATAACACAGTTCATACTATTTCTTTTTGTTTACTAAACCCTACAAAGATATAAAAATGAATTTGAGTTTCATATGTAAATGTTCTATCCCCGAGCTTATTGGTCGAAGGGGATTTGTAATCAGTGGTGGTCGAAAAATTTATTTTACAGTTAACATATTGACAAATATGGTTTTATCCTTTCCTCCCGGGGCTACTCTCAACACACATCTTTTCACCCTCGTAGAGGGTAATATATCGTAGGCCCCAGCAACGCTGGGGGTGATAACAGAGTCCATGTTTCGGGCTGGAAGCCCAGCATAGTGAGGTATAAACTAAAATAAGATTGTTACCTCCGGTTATTTTATACTATGCTACTCCTACGGAGCGAATTATCCTACTTTTCACTTAAACCCCGGCGTTACCAGAGGGCTGTTAAATTCTCCTGTATTAAGTCCTGCAAGGACGCCCTATCCTAGCCCAGTACGAAGTGCTGGGTGGGTTATAAATTTCCCTTCCACTCATGAGTCCTGAAGGGACGGCATAATGAATGTTCAACCTAATATGTTACTATTTTTATTCTGTCGTGCCTACAGCACTAAAATTCTTTTTCTGTCCAGCAACCCAGCACTTCGTACTGGGCTGGGATATACCGTCTTTGCAGGACTTCATACAAATCATACAGAAGAATTTAACAGCCCTGCGGCGTTGCCGGAGCCTAAGATAGAATAGGCCTACGGCCTGAAAAAGATAGGTGTACAGAGTAGCTCCCGGGGAGGGGAAAAAGATACAAAATCAACACTTTAAAATCTTCCGACCACGACTGATTTATAATCTGCTTTAATATACCTAAGTTTCAGTTTAATCAGTATTTATTTGTTTTTCGGATCACAGATCCTAATACTCACTTGTCGGGGATTACAAATCCCCTCCGACCAAAACAGTCCAGTACCAGTTAAAACATAGTGTCAGAGCACAATACTCTCCCCGGACTTGATCCGGAACTGCATAAAAACAGACGGCAATCCTATAATTAAAATAGGGAGAACCGTCTGCCCTTATGCGATCCCCGCCTACACGGGGACAGTTTCGTTTTTATTCTTTCTTATTTTTCATTTAATTATTTCAGATCCTGAAATAATTCGTATCCTTGTTCAGGGGTTAATCCTTTGTGAACAACTGCGTGTATTGCCTGGATCATGGCGGCAGAGGCTTCGCTCTGGAATACATTGCGACCCATATCTACGTCGGCTGCACCTTCATTGATTGCGTTGTAACAAAGTTGTAAAGCTTCTTTTTCCGGTAATTTCTTGCCTCCGGCGATTACTACCGGAACGGGACAGGCAGCAGCTACTTTTTCAAACCCATCACAATAATAAGTCTTTACAATATTCGCACCATTTTCGGCACAAATACGGGAAGCGAGTCCGAAGTAACGGGCATCACGGGCCATATCTTTACCTACTGCTGTTACTCCCATGACCGGAATACCGTAGCGGCTACCTAAATCGACAGCTTTATAAAGATTTGCAATTGTTTTTGCTTCGTAACCTGCATCCCCGATAGCCAGCATAACCGCCATAGCAGAAACATTCAACCGGATCGCATCTTCAATATCAATAATTACATTATCGTTCAGTTCTGTCAGGATAGATGTTCCTGCATCCGAGCGAAGACAAATGGGTTTATTGACTGTAGGCGGAATGTCAGCCTGCAGGATTCCCCGGGTACACATCAGGCAGTCTGCGTATTGCACCAGTGGTAATATATTCAGGTCAATCCGCTCCAAACCGGAAGTAGGCCCCATAATAAAACCATGGTCAAAGGCAAGCATTACCGTTTTGCCTGTCTGCGGGTTAAAGATACGGGATAAACGGTCTTTCATCCCCCACGGCAGGTGTGCTGCCCCTTTTATATGAAAACTTTGTTCGCCGGCTGCCACTCCTAATCCAAAGTCGCATCCTTCTCTTAAATCGTCTAAATCAGCCATTGTTTGTTTTTTTTAAGTAGTTATCAATCGCGTTGCTCACTAGTAGTCAGCATTCACTTCGTTCATTAGTAGTTATCACTCGCTTCGCTCGTTAGTAGTTAAGTAGAATTTATACTTTTATTCTTAACTTCTTGACTACTGGCTCAAGAATTGAGCCTAACTACTAGTTCACAAAGTGAACGATGACTACTAATGAGCGTAGCGAATGATGACTACTTTTATTCTTTTATTGCTTCTGCGAAAGCTGCGAACATGCAGCTCCATGAGGTGGCACCGCTGTCGGCGTAGCCGATAGAGCGTTCGCCGTAATTGCGGGCACGGCCAAAGTTGGCCTTCATTTGTACAGTATCTTCCGCGCCTTTCAGGGCTGCGGCTGCTGCCGCATTCATGATATCGCGGATATCTTCCGAATCTGTGTTTTGCATCGCTTCCACAGCCGGGATCAGTGCATCCATCATGGTTTTATCGCCCTGTTTAGCCTGCGTTTGTTTGCGCACATTTGCCAGTCCACCGGCAAACATAGCTTTTACTCCTGCAGCATCCAGTTCAGCGCCTATTGCATGGTCACTCATTCCAAGGAAGAAAGCACCCAATAGTGTACTGGTGGAACCGCTGGTTTCAAGCATAATGCCAAAACCCATATCGTTCAGCATTGTTTTGAACTCTGTTCCGTTTCCTGCAGCCTTTACGACAACAGAAAAAGCCGTTACAATTGCTGTACCATGATCACCGTCACCGATCACCGCATCCAGTTGAGAAAATTCATCCTCCCGGGCTTTGATCTGTTCCAATGCATTTTGAAGCATTGCTTTGAAGCAGTCTATTGTTAGGTTGTTCATATTTTTTAGTAGTTAAGTAGTCATCAGCTACTTCGTAGCTTAGGAGTTATCACTCGCTTCGTTCGTTAGTAGTTAAGTAGCTAAGAATAAATTCTACTTGACTACTGGCTCGGATACGAGCCTGACTACTAGTTCACAAAGTGAACCATGACTACTAATGAGCGTAGCGAATGATGACTACTGGTTAGTTACTTCCCGATCGTTGTCCAGTAGGGTGAATCGGCTTTTTTGTTTTTAAGATAATCGATATGGTCTTCGTCAAGTATGGCTATGATCATCTGGAATCCGGCCTGTTCCTGTACGGTCAGTATTTCCTGTATACGTCCGAATACTACCTGCAATCCTTTTGCTTCGAGTTCTTTGTAAGCTTTACGGAATACGATGTTGAGTTCCATTTGTGTAGTAGCTCCTACCCCATTGATTATCAGCATTACTTTATCGCCTGTTGCGGGTTTAAGTTGTTGGCAAAGCAGGTCTACCATTTGTATGGCAGTATCGTCGGCGGATACCAATGGTGTTTGTCCACCACCCCCTTCGCCGTGCTGCCCCATACCAATCTCCATGATTCCGTCAGGCAGATCACTGATTGTTGCGTTGTTCTGGGGGTGAGTACATGAACGCATAGCTACGGCAAGTGTAGCCATGTTGTTGTTGAAACGTTCACCAATTTCGAGCAGTTCGTCCAATGTTTTGCCTTCTTCGGCTGCTGCACCCAGTATTTTGAACAGAGGTACACATCCGGCCAATCCGCGGCGGTCGTTTACCGGTGCATCGATACCGGCACTGATATCATCGTGTGTAAGTAGTTGTTTTACTTTAATTCCGGCACGTTCAGCCAGTTGACAGGCCATGTTGGCACTCATTACATCGCCGGAGTGATTTAATACCACCAACAGGATACCTGCTTCACGTTTCATTAGTTGAAGTGCCTGGAACAGGCGTTGTGCCCCGGGAGCGGCAAACACATCTCCTACCACAGAGCAGTCCAGCATTCCCTCGCCTACAAAACCACTTAATGCGGGTTCGTGGCCGGAACCACCCAAAGTTACTATGGCTACTTTACCTTCGTCTTTGGGATTTGTACGTACAACAATGTTTTCTGCTGCCAGTTTTACGATTTCGGGATAGGCCAATACATACCCTTCCAGTAATTCCGGAGTTATCTATTCCGGATCATTTATAAATTTTGTTTTGATTGTTGACATGATATTTGTTTTTTAATTAGTAGTCAAGTAGAATTTATTCTTTATATTCTTAACTACTTGACTACTGCGAGCTAAGCGAGCTGACTACTTGACTACTTAACTACTGATTTATTTTACCTCCATTAATTCGATTGCTATTCCTTCTTCTTCGATGAAAGCGATTGTAAGGGTGTCGCTACATACCATCGGTTCGAAAATTACATTCTTTCCTTTTAATTCTTCTGCCAGATCAGGTACAACGTAAGCCAAATGCGCTGTTGTCTGAATAATTTCCGGCAGGCAGGAGCCTTCTTCAAATTTGAGGAACTCAATTTTATTTGGGCTGTTATTATAATCTGTCAGCCATACGCTAAGTACGTCATTATACACAGCGCCTTCTTTTTCTCTGTTGTAGGAATTCCCACATGATTGAATGTTCTCATAAATTTATTCTTTTAGAGTTAAAAAGTTGTTTTTGTTTTTTTATATCTCCGGTAAGAGATGCCTCCTAATAACAGAACAACCAACAAAGCAAGAGAAGAATAGAAAAGTATTCCGCCGGCCTGGTCGTTTTGCCCGTACGAGTGCATACCACTTAACAGGTAGTTTACACCGAAGTAGGTCATCAATACCGAACCAAAAGCCAGAACGGAAAGGAAATTAAAACTCCAGTAGTTGTACCATTGTTTCACCAAACGCAGGTGAATCACTATGGCATAAACAATTACGGTAACCAGTGCCCATGTTTCTTTCGGATCCCATCCCCAGTAACGTCCCCACGATTCGTTAGCCCACACAGCTCCAAGGAATGTTCCGATGGTCATTAAGGCAAGCCCTATGATAAGGGACATTTCGTTGGCAATGGATAGCTCTTTGATACGTACTTTAAGGATCGCCTTGTTTGAAGGGCCGGATAGGGTCATTATACCATATTGGTAACCCCAATCAGGAAACTGATACCGAAGAATCCGTAAGCTGCTACAATAACCGCTACATGAAACATCAGCCAGGGCGATTTAAGTACCGGAACTAATGTGTTGATTTGCGGATCCATCCAGTTAAGCCCGGATACAAACAGGATAATACCTCCGAAAAGTGTTGCCAATGCAAAGGTTACCCGGCTTTGTTTCATAAACAGCAGTCCACCTGCTACGGATGCCCATGCCACATATACCATGGTTTCGTACGAATTACTCCACGGTGCATAACCACCGATGTACCAGCGCATGCCCATTCCTGCCATCTGGAAAAGAAATATACACAATACAGCTACCCACAGGAACCAGATACACCGGTTCACTGTTTTCCGGGTTTTGAAGAGAGAGATAAAGGTGAGTATCAACAGGATACCTCCCAGGGAAAGATAGCCGATTTTACATATCCGGAAAGGATTGAGTTTGTTATATCTAACCTCTGTTTTTAGTTTCTCTTCATTAATATTTAATGTTGTATTCTTTTTCTCCTGATAGATACGGATCATCCCAACTACCTGGTCCGGTGTTTCCCAGTTCCCACTTTGCATACTTTCGGATACGGATGAAAAATAGGCGTTCAATACACCCGATACAAAACGGGCATCTTCTTCCGGAAATACCGACAGGTCATCGCCCGGAGCATACCAGGTATGGGTGGGATCGTCTTCCAGCGGGAAGAAATTCAACATTTGGTGATTAAATAGTTGATACAGGATGTTTACCTTCTCGTCGAGTTTTATTATTTCTTTATCAAAATTGCTTCGTTCCACAGGCATTCTGTTATATGCTTCTTCCAGTTTGGCCTGTAACTTATACTGATTGTTTGAATCAAATAGTTCAATATAGGCACATTGTTTTTCTGTGAGATCATAATAAACAGATATTTCTTTACCGGAATAGGTTATAAATGGTATTTGCATCCACATATCCGGCATGGTAAGGAGACTGATCAGGAACTGATCCGGATTAAGGGTTCCAATTTTTTCTGCCTTGTGTATCTTCCGCAGGATTTCGGAAGAAAAAGTGTTTACCGGCATCATTCGCCCCCGTCCTGACTGAATGGGTAGTT
The DNA here is from genome assembly GCA_021203545.1 of Tannerellaceae bacterium. Taxonomy (GTDB): domain Bacteria; phylum Bacteroidota; class Bacteroidia; order Bacteroidales; family Tannerellaceae; genus UBA4116. Next base: position 20,297 of record JAJQAZ010000042.1, read on the forward strand.
CACCGAATAGCGCGGCGTGCTTTTCGGGTACTGCATTTTTCTGTATGGCTTCCCAAAGCCTGTTGCCCGGATTCTGTGCCTGTAACGGAACAGAAAACATCAGGATGGTGAAGAATACCAGTGTTTTTTCATTCAGCTTTATTTCTTTTAGTTGGTGAGCCAACCGGCGGAACCGGGAATTTTTACCGGTAAGGCAGAAGATGAAACCAATAACCAGCAACAGGTATCCGGTGTAGGTAATGTTTCTACCTGTCACATCCCTGTTTACCGAAAGGATCGTTCCCTGCTCGTCTCTGTCGTACGAAGCCTGGAAGAAGCGGTATCCTTTCAGGTCGACTACATTATTCATAAATACCCGTTTATTCAAATGTTGCCCGTCTACATGAAAGATCAAATCACTTTCATACGAAGAGGGGCTGTTTGAACCCGGATAACGGGTAATGGTGAATTTTACCAGTTCTACCTCAAAAGGTAGTTCCTGATAATGGGAATGATCTCCGGTTTGAATGAGAATCCGGTTGTCGGATGCTCCTTCGCGCAAATGAAGAATACCCTCTTCGCCAAAAATGTAGGAGACCAACGCTCCTGCCAGGATTACAATAAAGGCTACGTGTACAAAAAGATATCCCCATTTACCTTTCCTGATTAACTGATATTTTACTGTAACCGCTATGAAATTAACGACAAACAGGAACTGCACCAGAAACAGGAGAGGTGAATAATAAACCAATGATTTTGCGACGGCTGTCCCATAATTCTTTTCAATAATTGTTGCCCAGCCGAGTGCAATCGCATAGATCAGTAACAAAACAAGTGTTGTTACATACGAGGAGATAATCTTTTTTTACCGTAGTCTTCATTTTTATATTTATTCTTCTATTATTACTCTAAATCCGACATTATGAACCCGTTGCCATGGATAATAGGCTTTGCGGGCATACGATGCAGCGAATTTAGGACGGTCAAAATACGAACCTCCCCGCACAACTTTATAATCTGAAGAATTTTTAACTTTATTCGTTAACGGATACGGATGATAATCAGAACGTGTCCACTCTGCTATATTTCCATGCATACTGTGCAGCCCGAACGGATTTGCTTTAAATAGTCTGGAATCTACCTGTAGCATATACCCATCATCTACACCATCGGCACGGGGCAGATAGTTATAATAAGGGAACCACGAACTGTTACGGCTCATCGGCTGTGGATCGATACCACTTACTGCCATGTTGGAAAGTTGCTCATCGGCCAGATTCTCCAGCGAAGCGAAGTTGGTGTTCAGATTTCCATACCAAAAATCGTCTGCACTTCCAGCCCGACAAGCCCACTCCCACTGTGTTTCGGTAGGCAGGGTGATGGTGAGTCCGGTTTTTTCGCTGATTTTCCGGCAATAAGCCATAGCATCTTCGTAGCTTACACGGATCACCGGTTGTTCGGGCAGGTTGGCATCGTAACCGGGACGGGTATGGTCTTTCCAGAACTGGTCTACATAACGGCTATCATGTTCCGGAACGATGGCTGTATATTGTTCGTTGGTGATCTCTACTTCTGCCATCCAGAATGCTTTGTCTACCTTTGCCTTAAAGGCAGGAGCATTGTCTTTCATACCGTTGTAGCTACCCATTACAAATTCGCCGGCCGGGATACGTACGAACTTTAATACTACGCCCGGAGCAATTTCAACCTCTTTGCGGATCTCTTTTTCATTTGCCAACATGCTACGGATGGCATCCTGATCAAACGGCCAGTTTTTCGCTTTGACTGTTTTCTCCTTAACAGGTTGTTCTTTTTCCGGAAAAACAGGTTGCGGTTTACCTTTTCCTTCCAGGTAAGCAGCGTACTCTTCGAGTTCTTTTTTCCAGTTTACACCGGCACCGTTCGCATATTTATTGGTCAATTCCGTACGGCGGGTAATCTGGTCGAATCCTTTGTAAGGGAATCCATCCCATTGGGTTGCCTCGAAGGTTCCTTTGTCCGGAGCATTGTAATCAATCCAGTTGTACAGTTTTTCCCATTCTTCGCCTGTCAGTTTCACATTATAGTGGCCTACTTTCAGAATGCGGATCAGTTCGCTGGTGTTGGCGTGATACTCGTAAGGTTGCAATACAGGCATATCGGCTTCGGGTCCCTGACGATGTACATACGGATGCAGATTCAGATAAGAGGTACCATAGCCCTTACTATCTTTTTTACCACCACGCAGGTCGAATGCTTTTCCTTCGCCTGTATGACAGGAGATACAGGCACGGTCAAGTACAGGTTGCACTTCCAGATCGAATGTAAAGGAACGGACTCCCCCTTCCGGTTGAGTAAGAGATACTGCTGATTTCTGTGATGCTATTACCCGCTTAGGGATAGGTATCTGATTCTGGTCTTCATGACAGCCCACACACGATACAATTTCTCCCGGCATAGCCGTAAACCAGCTACGCATCCATTGTACGGCCGCACCATTTTCGTCGAGCGGTTGTATAGCGATAGGCATATTGGCCGGCACTTTAAAGATTACGGAACCGTCTTCTTCTACCGGAACAGTACCCAACAAACGTTTGATATCCCAGCCGCTCTGTATACCCTGTGCATAATGGTCGGAGGGTGAATGCAGGTAAGCATATTCATAACTGTGGATACGCAGTGATTTGACCGTCCCGCGTGGTACTGCGCGCAGTCCTTCACCTTCATAGATATCCTGTATAAATATGGTTGCTTCTTTGTCGTCCAGGTTGATACGGTCCGGAATAACTGGCGGAACCGGTGTTTTCCGTAAAGCAATCGGGCTGATAAATCCTTCTCCTTCGGCTTTCATCAAACAGGTTACGTTATCATAAATATCCACCAGATAAAGCCCCCACAGATCGTTGGGGTGTAATTTCGCAGATACAAGATAGTAAGCATCATTCAGAGGCATTGGTTTTACAAACTGCGGCCATACACCATTTACCAGTTCGTCTTTGATTTCCGGAATAATCTCACGGTTGCGGAACGGTATTTCCTGGAGGATTCCGTCTACACCTTTCCGGGCTTTGGTCGGGTCGAACAGCATTAGCCGTCCGGAACGGGCTACACCGTGGTGTCCGGAAATGATACCTACAAAAGCAGAAGAATGACCCGGTAAAGGCTGCACGTCGAACGTACTGTTCGGGAACATTTCACCACTTCCGAAGAGGGCTTTGTTTTCTGTTCCGTCAGGATTCATATGCATTACAATACGTGAGAAGTAGTGGGTAAGGTCTGTATACTCCCATCTTACATACATCACACGGCCATTGTGCATGATTACCGGATTCCAGTTGGCATCCTGGTCGAAAGTAAGACGGCGCAGGCTGTTCTTTGCCGGATCGTACATCATCATATTACCTACGGGGTCACTGCCGTTTACACAGGGAACACCCTGGTAGCCAATATTGGAATTGGCAATGATACGTCCGTCCGGCAACCAGGTGCCGTCATAGAATTCGAGTTCCGGCTCTTCGGTCTGTACCAACGGGCGGAAATCACAACCATCTACTTTTACTTCAAATACATTCCATCTTTGGTCGGGCATTAATGAAGTAAACATCAAACGGTCGGCATCCCAATGTAGTTTCAGGTCGGCAATAGATGCTCCGTTTTCCGGTTTAAAAATTGTACGGATTTGTTTTTGCGAACGCAGTTTATCAATTTCTACAATATCCGCGTCAAAGCCATTGCGGTTAGTAGACTGCTGGTTACTCCAGTTGTTGGCCTGTGTACCCAGTGAAGGGGCCATTACTTTACGTGCCTGCAACCCTATTTTAAAACGGGCAGCCACCATTTTATCTACATCCAGTAACGGATTAGCCAGCAATATTTGTTTCTTAATATCCAAGGCTTTACGGGCATCGGCAATAGTAGAAAGATCCCATTGATATATATCATTGAAACCCTGTGCAGACAGTCTTTCCAGTTCATCCATGAGCGGTTGATACTGTGACGCATCATACCCTTTCATTTTTTTCATGTCGGCAAATGCCAGACGAACGGCTTCCATATTCAGCCATGCCAGATCAAACTGCAAATCCAACACCTGTAATGCCTGGTCTATCAATTGAAGATATTCCTGCAATTGTTTATTAACATCGGGTTGTTTTTCTGCGCTTTGTGCCGCTGCTGTAAAATAAGAGGCATCTTTTAGTTCTGCTGTTATTCTACCCAGAATATCTTTTTCAGCCGAAGCATCCGGTGTAGCCAGCCAGCTTTCCATATTTTCCACATAAGGAACCAGTTTCCCGATTGTTTCTTTATAGGTAGAAAACAGATTTGCCACTTCTGTGCGGGGAAATACATATTGAACAGAGAAATAGACACTTCCTGACGGAGAACGGTCCGAAATACCAATTTCGGATTCAAAACGTACATACTCTTTTCCCAGTTCATACACCATGATTCCGTTTGCATGGCAAATTACACCGTGCTCATATCTCTTTCCGGCAATAGTAAGCGGATTTCCGTGCAGGTCTTTGTTTTTACTGATTGTTCCCGAACCGCTACGCCAATATACCGGGTCTAACTCATCCAGCCATACGGAGGTTCCGTCGGCTTTTATCAACCGGGCATTTGCCCAGGTTCCCCAATCCCAATCATCGCCGTCAGGACCACAGGAGGTAATCAGTACCAGATGTTCGCGTCCGGTCAGATCGGCAGCGATATTTTCCGTAGGCTGTTTAGCCCTGATGAAAGAAGATTCAACAGGAGGCCCCCCTTTCAGCACCTCTTTCCTTAAAACAGTTTTTTCCCGGACAACTGCGTCTATCCAGGTCTCTGCCTTCTTCTGCCTTTGAGCGATAATACCCTGGCAGAGTGAAAAGGTGATTGTGATAATTAATAAAATACTTTTTCTCATGTGTATTATAGATTTAAACTTTTATAAAGATGCATCCGGACAAGTAAATCTTAATCCGTCGCCATCGTGATAAGAGGCCCATTCATCCACAATAGCTCCTTCCGGACCGGCTAACAGGAAATGGAAAGACTCTTCTTTTTTCAGGTGTATAATATCACCGACATGCTGCACTACATAGTTTTTACTTTTCACGTCGCCATGAGAAGCCGGGATAGTGGGTCCCCCAGGGGTTTCTTCTCCGATTTCAGAGAAATTATAGGCCCATCCTTTGGTAACCATCCAGGTCTCGAATTTAGGTGCATACGCTGTTTTTACATGGGCATGCTCCGGGATCATCTGGCCCGGTAATAAGTAAATGGTATGTGCAAAGTAGTTATGTTCAGCATCATTTACCCAGAAAATGCCCCCCATACCTACATTCTCGAAATCTCCTAATCCGAAGTCGGTTACCCACATTTCTTTTCCCATGAAATCAGTAAAGGGCACATCATAAAATTCAAACATGTCTTTAAATGCTTCGAAGGCTACCGCCTCATCAAACTTTCCGTCTTTGTAAAAGTCTGCATTGGTGTACTTTTTAGAATACTTCATCTCTTTTTTGTTTTTACAAGTTGTGTTTTTGTCACAGTTTTCTGCATTTTTATTACAGTTACAAGCGTTCAGCGAAATCAATAAGACTCCAAGAACAAATAGTTTTTTGTACAATTCCCTTTTCATATTATGTTATTTTAAAGTAGTTTACAATCTCACTGTGTAACGGCTATCCCCTCTATTTCAATAAGTAGTTCATCACGGCATACATCAGCACACATATAAGATATAGGAATATCCGGATAATATGTTTTCATAAGGCGTTCCGCCTCTTCATAATCTGTAGATTCTTTCATGTAAGCCCGTAACATAACCGGTTTTGCATCTCCGGTAAGCTGGGCTATATTTTCCACCGTAATATGTAACTGTTGTTCCAGTCCTACACCATGCAGGCTTTGTTCTCCACGGATAGCTGCCGTACCGGAGATATAAACCAGCTTTTTATCACCAAAAGCCATACTTTTGGCGCGTTCAAACTTAGGAGTCAGTTTTTTACTTTGTGCGGCAGCAAGTACATTTCCGGAATAGTTATGAGCTGCGATTTGTAGTTTGTTGTTTATTGGCGTAGCGTAAGTATCGGGAGAAGTGAATATAGCGGCATCAAAATCAATTAGTATTCCACCGGGATCAGTACCAATCCCTGTAGCAGCAGGATATCCGTTACTCCAATCCGCAGCCGCATAAAATTCGCTTCTTGCATTGTTGAAAGATTGATAATTCTGGTTTTCATTTTCAAAACCGGTTATTTTTTCGATATAGTTCCATTGACGTATAATACTGTTTACCGGGAATTTTTCTTTTTCCAGTAAAGCTTTTACTATTTCGAATACTTGTTGTGACTGGTTTGCAAGAGTCTCATTCAAAATATTGCCCTGTAAACCTCCGGCAAATAAGAATCTACCGGTATGGGTCCGTAACAGTACATAGGGAAAATCTTCTATCCGGTTGAATTCTATACAATCTTCTTCGTCAGGGCGATAGCTATGAATTTCAACTGTCAGCGCTCCGTTTAACGGAGGTTGGGCAACATAACTAAGAGCCGGCTGGCTGTTCCGGAATCGTAACGATATTTTCTCTCTTAATAGGGTACGGCGTTTCAGGTATTCCGTATTGTCGGGTGGCATTCCGAAAAAAACCAGACGCAGGATTACCTCATCTTCCGGTAAACAGCCGAGCAGCGTGTCTACCATAGCCGGGAATTCATTTTTCCCGGCAGTAAAAATCCGGTAGTTTATCTTTTGAGGATATTTCATTGGTTTGCGGCGTTAAAGTGAGTTTACATATTCGGCAAGTGCCTCTATTTCTTTTTTTGTTATTTTCTTATCTATCCCGTGTTTATATATTTCAAATACCTCTTCCATGGTGGCTGCCCGGCCATCAAACAAATAAGGAGCTGTTCGCCAGCATTCTACTAAGGTGGGTGTATCCCACCCTTTTTCGAATTCGATATCTTTCCCGATACGGTACATTCTCATATCCGTATAATAGGGGCCACTATGGCAACTTCCGCATTTGAATTTCTCAAATACTTTGCGGCCTTCCTTTGCTTTTTCAGACAGTTCCCCGTTTACAAGATAAGGACTGGGTACCGGACATAATGCTTTCAGATAGGCATCCACACATTCGGCATCCTCTTCGCTTACATCAAAAAAACTGAATATGTTTGAATCCGGCACGTACTGCAATCTCCGCATTGGCACGTATACCCGATATCATATTGGGAGGTGTTACATGGCTATACAATAAACTTTTACAATTTTTCGGATTACCTACTCCGTCGTTCATCAGGTCCCAGTTCATACCGTCGGTGCGGGCATCACCGGGATGACAGCCATTACAACTCTGCCATTCCTGGAAACATTTGGTTGCATCGTTGAATATTTTTCTCCTTTGTGCTCTGCTGTTTCTTCCCGGCCGGGATTCAGGTTTACAGATGAAACAGTGCGTGTATCCACATTTACAAAATTCAGTACATCAGCGAAATAAGTTGGAATAATTAACTTTCCGTTTCTATGTACCATGTTTCGGGGGCCGTTTCCTTCCAAATCAATCCGTTCACGCAATCCGTACAGGAATCGCAGGTCGTAACTAAGATTGTCTTTATTGGGATAGGCTTCAAACTTTTTCCGCATGGCTGGATGATCAATGATACTCACTTCATGCGTACCTGAATGTATCACAAAAATATGGTCTTCGGTACAGTCCATAGTCCAGATGCCTGCCGCACCTCTTTCCGGTTCGTCTACCACAATAGCACCCAGGCACGCTAACTTTTCTACATCAATTACGCTAAAAGCACTGGTATTCATCCAACCTTGCTGTAATTGTGAAGTGGGAACCGTAAAACGTCCCAGATTATGCGATGTATAAACATATTTCCCATCCGGCGATATACAGATACCCCGTACCGCATTACTACCATTTGCCAGTTGTATGTCTTTAATTTTTGTAAAAGTAGCCATATCAATAACCGATACGCACGCGGCTACAATATCCACATCCGCCCGCTGGGCCGGCAGGTAATTGGTTACAAACAGATAGTTACCGTCTTTGCTGAATACAGCGGCTTTCGGTTCGCGTAGTACTTTTACGGTTCGTGTAATTGTTCCGGCTGCAGGATCTATCTCGGACACCGTACCGGAATAACGGTTGCATACATATACCATTTTACTATCCGGAGATTTCACCGGATAGCAGGCACCCGAACCTGTCGGGATTGTTTTTCCACTGTTCCGCTTTCCAGTCCCAGGATATGTAATTTTCCCCACGATTCGAAAGTGGTAACATACATCTTATCACCCTCTATCCACAATCCGGTTGGTGTTTCCCCGAGTGCAACAGAGCGCAGATGTTGGCTGCCGTCCGGCGAATACACTTCAATACTTTTAGTTCCCTTCTGTGTAAAAAAGATTTCTCCTTTGGCATTTAGTTTAATATCCGTCGGGAAAAACGGCGCGTTGGCATTTACCTGTAAAAAGAGCCAGAGTAAACAAATGGTTACTCCTACCCTTCGTCCTGTGTAGTAGTGTTGTGTTTTCATGTTTTTCCTATTTTATATCTTTTGAGCTTTACTATATCCTAACTCCGCGGAGACCTGGCGTGTGATCTCCTTTATATGTATAACGGAAGATTTGATGATTTGTTTTGTCAGCCGGTCTTTCGGACCGGAAATCCATATAGCTCCACAGGGATAGCCTGTAAAATTAAAAACCGGTGCTCCTACACAAATTACGCCGCTTAACTCTTCTTCGTTATCTAATGCGTATCCTTCACGGCGTACTTTCTCCAACTCTTCCAGATAGGCTTCGCATGTAACAATGGCCCGTTCATTGAAGCGGGTAAACTCCATAAACGAGAGGTAACGGTCACGAACCGTATTCGGCAAATAAGCCATAATAGCTTTACCGGGAGCAGAACAATGAAGTTCAAAAGGTTTACCCGGTGTAAGTACAAACCGGAATGTGTGATGCTCCTGTGCCTGTTCTATAAAAATCCCTTTTTACTTCCCAGCACTCCAAAGCAGGCTGTCTCTTCTACCAGATCACGCAGGTCACGTAAACGGGGCAATACTGTTTCCAGCAAATTATGTTCATTCAGCGAGCGGAAACCCAGGGTTAGCAATTTGCGGGATAGTTTATAGCGTTTCGTCTCTTCATTATATAATAAATATCCCAAACGAACCAGCGTGTTCAGAATACGGTAAGCTGTAGTTTGCGAAATATCAAGGTCTGCTTTAATATCCTGCAAGGTTTCGCCACCGGGACGAAGCGATAGATATTCCAGTATAGCAATCCCCTTTTCCAGATTTGGAACCTTATAATTTTCCTCTTGTTTTTCCATATTTGAAATTGTGTTTTCCATATTTGAAACAACGTTCCACCTTCTTATCAAATATAAAAGACCTGCCGGATAAAACAATCGTTTATCGGTTAAAAATGGAGATTCCTGCTTTAAAACATAAAAGGAGACTTCATTTTATCACAAAGTCCTACTAATTAAAACTAAAAAAGATTATACACATTGTATACATAATATACATTGTATAT
>JAJQAZ010000180.1 GCA_021203545.1 Tannerellaceae bacterium
TTAGGAATCTTTAAGCGGATTACAAATCCTTATATCCCACAGGCGGGGATTGCAATTGGCTAAGGCCGATCTACGATTCCCCTTCGACCAACAAGAAAAAATCCTTAAGTTGATGGCATTGGCGTCTTCGCTACGCCGAACGAAAGATCTCCGAGTTGCATTAATTTAGGCACAGATTTAAATCTGCGCCAGCGAAAGTTGTATCGTTCCTTCAGCACTCACTATGAAAAAATGATTTTTATTCCCCTAATTTGCTTTCGAGTTTACCGATTTCTTTGTTGAGGCGGGCGATTTCTTTGTTGGCTGCTTCTAATTTTTCTAATAGGGCGCGGTTGGTTTCGCTCTCTTTTTCTGCTTCTTTGTCGCCAGTGAGGATCCATTGGTATGGATAGGCCGGAAACCGGGCAGTGATGGCACGGATCAGGTCGACGGTCAATGTGCCTTTGCCTTCTATCTGGGATTGGAGGGATGATTTGATGATTTTACTTTCGCTGCTGAATGTTTCCGGATCGTAATTGTTGCGTGCAAGAATTTCGCGGATACGGCCTTTAATAGCAAAACCGGGTTGAATGGGAGAGACTGTGTTGTATTTGCGGTCCTTGTCTTCCAGTTCTTTCAGTATGTTTTCAGTCGTTTCCTCTGCCGTGGTCATAAATCCTTCGCCGGTAAGTAACCAGCGGGCATCAATCTCCGGATAAGCTGCCAGAATTTTATCCAATGTTTCCAGGTCGGGTGTGCGGCCCCGCAGGTAGTTTCCTAACCGCTGTGGATAAATTCCGATCTCTTCTGCAAACGAATTTGGTTTGACTCCGGAGTATGTTATTATTTTATTTAAGCGTTCCTGTATTGATAACATAGATTTATAACATAAAAATGCAAACAATTGTTTTGATAATTAGAATCAATTGTTTATATTTGCATTGTGTTAGTAATAAAAACTCAAACATTTATACTTTAAACAGGATATACGGTGAGATAGATATATTAATGCTATATCCATACTGCTTGGCCTTATATCCTCTTAAACTGTTTCAAATAAACGATAATAGTATGTAATATTTAAAACATTGCAAATATGGACAAAAACCCGGAAAGGAGCAAAAAAAATTGTTCCCAATGATCAAAATCTATCATTAAAAGAGTACTTCGCCAATCTGCCGAAAGCGGAAAGAAGGCCGGTTATTATTTCGGCACCGAAAGAAGAACTGATTGAACAAATCTCTACTTTGTGTGGAAAAACCAAAATGACTGCCCGCCGCTGGGTGTACGGTTATGTGGAACCCTGCCTGGCAGAGAAGGAGAAAATTGCAACTCTGCTGAATTGTCCGGTGGAAGTGCTTTTTCCGGAGAGGAATACCCCCTAACCTCTTGAAGGGGGATTTAAGAAATGATATTCATAGTTAAACCAAAATCGATAGTTAGTTTATTAATTGAAAAAGGGCGTGGCGGCTTCGCTACGCCCTACGTGTAGAAATATCTTCTATATCAGAAAAACAGGTGTACCAGGATTAGCCCTAATACTACGGAAGTTCCGGTGGCGATAAGGCCGGGGACCATGAAGGAATGGTTAAGAATGTATTTTCCGATATGGGTGGTGCCGGTGCGGTCGAAGTTGATCGCAGCCACTACGGTTGGGTAGTTGGGGATAAAGAAATATCCGTTGACGGCAGGAAAGAGAGCTATCAGGATGAAAGGAGATATTCCTAATCCGATTCCCAACGGAAGTAGTGCCCGGATGGTTGCGGCCTGGCTGAACAACAGGATGGACATCAGGAAGAGGGCGATTCCGAATAACCATGGCATGGAGGTAACAATACCTTCTATTGAGCCTTTTATTTCTGCCATGTTACCGGCAATGAATGTATCGCCCATCCAGGCAATTCCGAAGATGGCAACTACTGCCTGCATTCCGGCAGAGAATACGGAACCCTGTGCGGCTTTCATCCCGTCGGTACGGGTAACGACAAGAATAAGGGCGGCGGCACTCAGCATCAGGATTTCGATGATGTAAGCCATGCCTAATTGGGTTTCTACTCCGTTGGTAAGGAATACCGGATGAAGATTTTCCAATGAACCAAATAATACGATCCCCACAGTGGCCAGAATAAAGATGATGACTGAGATGAGTGCTGAACGGCGGTTTTTGACACCGGCTGTTTCGTAATGTTGGTTGCTGAATTCTCCGGCAGCTACCCGGCGCCGGAATTCAGGATCGTCTGCCAATTCTTTTCCTACCCGCAGCGAATAAACAGCGCCTGCCAGTACTCCCACCAGCGTACAGGGTACGGTGATCATAAAGATATTCATCAGGGTGATGTTGAATCCGGCTGCCGTGAGCATACTTAGCAGGGCAACGGTGGCAGCCGAAATGGGGCTGGCGGTAATGGCCTGTTGCGATGCGATAACGGCGATTGCCAGGGGACGTTCGGGGCGTATTTTGGTTTCGGTTGCCACTTCGGTAATTACCGGGAGTACGGAGTAAGCCACATGTCCGGTACCTGCAATGAAGGTAAACAGATAAGTTACCATGGGGCTCAGGAAAGTAATTTGTTTTGGATTTTTACGGAGTAGTTTTTCCGCCATTTTTACCATCAGGTCAAGACCTCCTGCTGCCTGCATACAGGCAGCGGCAGCAATGACCGCTACGATCATTAACATGACATCAATAGGAGGGGAGGTGGGTTCGAGCCCAAAGCCAAATGTGAGGATTGATAATCCGATACCACCTAATACACCCAGCCCGATACCTCCGATACGGGCACCGATAATAATCGCTGTAAGAACAAAAAAGAGTTGAATTAACATATAAATAGAAACAGATTTAGTTTGCGTCCGGTTGCAAAGGTACTATTTTTGATCCAAATACAAAAAAATTATCTTTGCACGTAGCCTGTTCGTTAATTTCATCAACTTAAGAATTTTGTTCCCCGGCTTGATCGGGGATCGCATCAAAACGGACGGTAATTGTAACTATAATTCAAACTGTTAGTGCCATTGCGATCCCGGATCAAGTCACTTTTTTACTATTTTTTTAAGTTGACGAGATTGGCCTGTTCGCTTCACGTCAATGGCTATAAATAGCTATTTCATGGCCCGAAGTGAATTTATATCTTTGTGATTCAAAATAATGAAGATGGATATATTTGAACTTGCCGGGCAAAATCAACAGAAGGCATGGAAGATACTGGATGATACCGGTATTTTTCAGGCGTGGGAAAGAATTGGAGCAACCGTTAATCTGGTTGGTTCGCTCAAATCCGGTTTGCTAATGAAAAGCAGAGATATAGATATGCATATTTATACTGATAAACTGGATATAGGCAAAAGTTTTTCGGTTATGCAGGAGTTAGCGGCGCGGCTGCCTTTACTGGAAATTCAGTACGGAAACCTGATTGATACCGAAGAGGAGTGTATCGAGTGGCATGCTACTTATAAGGATATGGATGGTGATAGGTGGAAATTTGACATGATTCATATCCGTAAAGGTTCCAGATACGATGGTACGGTAGAGCGGGTGACCGAAGCTATTATCAAACGCCTCACCCCGGAAATTCGCCGGACTATTCTTCAAATTAAGTATGATTTGCCGGAAGGTGTGTCGATTCCGGGCATAGAAATATATCACGGTGTTTTTTCGGGGAATGTTAAAACCTTCAAGGAATTGGAACGATGGCGGGAAACGAATCCTCTGACAAATAGTCTGGATTGGTTACCCTGATTAATAGATGATTCCGTAATCCTGTGCCCGGTTAATGGCTTCGATAACATTATCTGCATCTAATTTCGCTAAGATATTTTTACGGTGATTATGTATGGTATAAATACTCAGGTTGAGTTTACCGGCAATCTCTTTGCTTAAAAATCCCTGACGGATTAGTTGCAGTATCTCTTTTTCGCGCCTGGTAAGTTGTTTTTCAGCTGCAGCGGAAGCAGGGATCTGTATACCGCCCGTTTTCCGGTTTACGACTATTCGTTGAATCTTTTCGCAAGGTGTCTGAACAGGAGATATATCCATAACCCCCATAATAATCCATGCTTTGTTGTTCCTGTCCTTTTCGATAACCTGCTGCCGGCTGGTAACGTTTATATACTGTCCCTGTGCGTTCATCATCCGATACTGGAAGATCTGTTGGAAGTCGTTTCGCTCTTCCGCCGGGAGGGAATAAATAAACTGTCCGTGTTCAATCTGATATTTTATGAGTTGCTCCCGGTCATCAGGATGTATCCTGTCTTCCAATAAATCCCCCTGCTTCCTTATTGCTCGAATCCAGGCCGGATTGTACCCGAAAAGATGAGAGAAGTTATCAGAAGCGAAATCGTAGCGTTGTTTAAAAACATCGACTGTAAAGATGCAACTTTGAGTGAACAACGAAAATTCCCGTATCGATTCTCTTTTCCTGTTCCATACATCATAATCAGCATCAAGACTACTGATTTTCTGTCTTGACCATAATTCTTTAGGGGATATATTGTTGGAAATCATCCTGTTATTTTCCATATGTGTTTTAAATGCTACTGTCTTAGTGCAGTTGCTTATTATTTATAATAATAAAGGGTTGTTCTGCCGTCTCCGGTTTTTATAAGGATTCCGCTTTCAGTTGCATCCCGAAGGTCACGGGTTGCCGTTGCTGTGGATATATCTTTGAAATGCCGCATATAATCTTTACGGCTGAATTGTTCTTTTCCGATAATCGTTTTGAAAAGCTCTATCCGGTTTTCAGCTTTCAGGTGTACAGGCTGTGAAGATAATAGTTCTTCCAATGCTTGATCTATTATGCTAAGCATAAATTCAATAAAGAGGGTAGAGTTTCCTGTTTTATCACATTTAGCAAGGGTGTCATAGTACTCCTGCTGTTTGTTTTTTATTAGTATTTCTATCGGTAGGTAATCAAATACCGGGTATTGTTGCCGTAACAGGACTGTTTGCCAGAGGCGGCCCATACGTCCGTTACCATCTATAAATGGGTGTATAAATTCAAATTCGTAGTGAAATACGCAACTTTTGATTAAGAGTAGGTCGTTATCATTTTTCGCATATTCAAGAAGCTCTTCAAGCTGTCCTTTTACTAAATGGGCGGGCGGAGCAATATGCACGGTCTGACTGCCTTTTACAATACCTACACTTGTTGTCCGGATTTGTCCTGGATTTCTTACTACCCCTTTAGTTAGTAATTTGTGGGCTTTACACAGGGATGAAATACTATAGGGTTTGTAACTGTTTATTTGCTCATAGACCTGAATAGCGTTTTTGACTTCTATAATATCTTTTTCCGGAGCCAGTACCCGTTTATTGTTGAGTATGGCGGTGATCAGTTCAACAGTGAGCGTATTTCCTTCGATTTCTAAAGATGCCTGAATTGTTTTTATCTGGTTTCGTTTCCGTAGTTCGGTCGGAGGATGCATAAGGTAGGCCGTTTTGACTTCTCCTATTTTTTCAGAAATAGAAGCTACTTTAGATAATATTAAAGAAGTTATTTGATAAGGAGGTTTCATGTTGATGCGATCATTTGATGCGATCAAAGATAGGGATTCTTTGGATATGATTGTTATATTTTATTCCAACATTCTTCTAATTTTGCCTTGTATTTTGAAAGTTGTGTGCAAATTGTGTGCACACCCAAAAAATAGGAGTTAAACTTTTTAGTCTAACTCCTTGATTTTTAAACGTCGGGGTACCAGGATTCGAACCTGGGGCCCCCTGCTCCCAAAGCAGGTGCGCTAACCGGACTGCGCTACACCCCGTTTGCTGTAATTGCGGTGCAAAGGTATGGCTTTATTTTTAATTTCAAAATATTTCAGAAAGTTTTTTGTGAGGGAAATAGAATATTTTTCTCCGCCTTGTTCCGGTAATGGGGTAAGCATTTAATTGTCAATTGTCAATTGTCAATTGTCAATTTTTCTGTAAGTTTGCACTCTAAAATAAAGAAGTTTACATAATAAAAATAAGTATGTATAGAACGAATACTTGTGGCGAACTAAATATGGCCAATATTGACCAAACGGTAACGCTGGCCGGATGGGTACAAAAAACACGTGAAATGGGAGGGATGACCTTTGTGGACCTCCGCGACCGGTATGGAATTACTCAGTTGGTATTTAACCGGGAGGTGGATGCGCCCCTGTGTGAAGAGGCGAATAAGCTGGGACGTGAGTATGTGATACAGGTGACCGGTGAGGTGAAAGAACGTTTTAATAAAAATAAAAATATACCTACAGGGGATATCGAAATTATTGTTTCGGAACTGAAGGTGTTGAATGCTGCGGCTGTGCCTCCGTTTACTATTGAAGATGATACGGATGGGGGAGATGATATCCGGATGAAGTACCGCTATCTGGACCTGCGCCGTAATGCAGTTCGTACGAACCTGGAACTTCGCCATAAGATGACCATTGAGGTACGCCGTTATCTGGATGGGTTACGTTTTATGGAGGTGGAGACTCCGGTATTGATCAGTTCTACTCCGGAAGGAGCGCGGGATTTTATTGTCCCGTCGCGTATGAATCCGGGACAGTTTTATGCGTTGCCCCAATCACCGCAAACATTTAAACAGTTATTGATGGTGTCGGGCTTTGACCGGTATTTCCAGATCGTGAAATGTTTCCGCGATGAAGACCTGCGTGCAGACCGTCAACCGGAGTTTACACAGATTGACTGCGAAATGAGTTTTGTGGAGCAGGAAGATATTTTGAATACTTTCGAAGGACTTTCCAAACATCTGTTTAAAAGTATTCTTGATCTGGATATTAATGAGCCGTTCGGACGGATTAGCTGGCACGATGCTATGAAATATTATGGTTCGGATAAACCGGATACCCGTTTTGATATGCGTTTTGTGGAGTTGATGGATATTCTGAAAGGCCATGGTTTTGTGGTGTTTGATAATGCGGAGTATATCGGTGGTATTTGTGCAAAAGGGGCTGCTACTTATACCCGTAAGCAGTTGGATGGGTTGACCGATTTTGTAAAACGTCCGCAGATTGGTGCCAAAGGAATGGTTTATGCACGGGTTGAGGCTGATGGCAGTGTGAAATCGAGTGTTGATAAATTCTATTCACAGGAAACCTTGCAGCAAATGAAAGAGGCATTTGGTGCTGAACCGGGCGACCTGATCCTGATCCTTTCCGGCGAAGATATGATGAAAACCCGTAAACAACTTAACGAACTACGCCTTGAAGTGGGTAACCAGTTGGGATTGCGGGATAAAAATAAATTTAGCTGTCTGTGGGTTGTAGATTTCCCCCTGTTTGAGTGGAGTGAAGAGGATGAACGTTTTTATGCGATGCATCATCCGTTTACAGCGCCGAAACCGGAAGATATTGCTTTGTTGGATACTGACCCGGGTGCTGTACGTGCCAATGCATATGATATGGTGATCAATGGTGTGGAAGTAGGTGGTGGTTCTATTCGTATCCACGACAGCGAACTGCAACAGCGGATGTTCCAGTTGTTAGGATTTACACCAGAGAAAGCACAGGAGCAGTTTGGCTTCCTGATGAATGCCTTTAAATATGGTGCGCCTCCTCACGGGGGTATTGCTTATGGTCTGGACCGTTGGGTATCGCTGTTTGCGGGTCTGGATTCGATTCGTGACTGTATTGCTTTCCCGAAAAACAATTCCGGCCGTGATGTCATGATTGATGCCCCGGGAACTGTAGACCAGGCACAACTGGATGAACTGAATATTGTTATTGATATAAAAGAGTAGTTATCAGCCACCTTGTGGCTTAGTAGTTATCACTCACTTCGTTCGTTAGTAGTCAAGAAGTCAAGTAGATAAGAATATAAGAATAAATATTTTTCTACTTAACTACTAAGGAGTGAAACGACTGATAACTACTAACGAACGAAGTGAGTGATAACTACTTGACTACTATTAAAAAAATATGCTTCGCATAAAAGACATACTAAAGGAAATTGAAGAGTTAGCTCCTCTTCCTTTGCAGGAGGGTTATGATAATTCCGGCGTGCAGGTGGGTGACGTGAACCGGCCGGCTACCGGGGCATTGCTCTGTCTGGATGTTACGGAAGAGGTGGTGGATGAAGCGATAGACAGGGGATGTAACCTGATTATTTCTCATCATCCGCTGGCTTTTAAGCCTTTTAAGTCTCTGACCGGAAAAAATTACATTGAGCGCTCTCTGATCAAAGCCTGCAAACACGATTTGGTGGTCTATTCGGCCCATACCAATCTGGATAATGCATTTGGTGGGGTGAGTTATAAATTGGGCGAGATGATTGGATTACAGAATATCCGGACATTGAGTCCGCGCCGGGATTCGTTGCTAAAACTGGTTACGTTTGTTCCTACAGAATATGCTGAAGGGGTTCGTCATGCACTGTTTCAGGCAGGTGCAGGGGGGATTGGTAAATATGATTCCTGTAGTTATAATCTGAGAGGTGAGGGGACTTTCCGTGCCGGTGTGGGTACACATCCGTTTGTTGGTAAGGAAGGTACGCTACATACAGAAGAAGAAATACGGATTGAAACGATCTTGCCGGTATTCCGGAAAACGGCTGTTTTGCGCGCCTTGTTGTCGGCTTATCCGTATGAGGAACCTGCTTACGATTTCTATTCGTTGCAGAATAGCTGGGATATGGCCGGGTCAGGTGTTGTGGGAGAGTTGCCGGCAGCCGAGGATGAACTAAGTTTTCTGCAGCGGATTAAAGCGGTTTTGCGTGTGGATTGCCTGAAGCATTCCGTATTAACGGGCCGTCCGGTTCGTGAAGTGGCTCTTTGTGGAGGAAGCGGGGCTTTTCTGGTGAATGAAGCAATTGCTTATGGTGCAGATGTTTTTATCACCGGCGAGGCCAGATACAACGACTTTTATGATGTGGAGGATCGTATTTTACTGGCTGTCATCGGGCATTACAAGTCCGAAGTGTGTACAAAAGAAATCTTTTATAATATTATTTCGAAAAAATTCCCTACCTTTGCGGTACATTTTTCGAATGTTAATTCAAACCCGGTAAATTATTTATAGAATGGCTACAAAAAAAGTATCAGCTGAAAAAGAAATAACAGTTGAAGAAAAGCTTTCTACCTTATATCAGCTTCAGACAATGGTGACTGAAATTGATAAAATTAAAACGCTTCGCGGGGAATTGCCTTTGGAGGTACAGAACCTGGAAGACGAGATAGCAGGATTGGAAACACGTTTGCATAACTACCAATCTGAGATTAAGGATTATGAAAGAGCGGTCGTAGATCAGAAAAATAAGATCACAGATTCGACTGCTTTAATAGAAAGATATAAAAGTCAGTTAGACAATGTGCGGAACAACCGTGAATTTGATAACCTGACCAAGGAGATAGAGTTTCAGGGTCTTGAGATTGAGTTTTCACAGAAGAAGATCCGTGAGTTTGGCGAATTGGTTAACAGCAAAAGTGCTGAAATCGAGCGTCTGGCTGAAACACTGGAGGGCAGAAAAGCTGACCTGGTTCAGAAAAGAAGTGAACTGGAAGAGATTGTTTCTGAAACCAAACAGGAAGAAGAGAGACTCCGTGAAAAAGCTAAAAAGCTGGAAGCGGGTGTTGAACACCGTCTGTTGAGTGCTTTCAAACGTATCCGTAAAGGTGCACGCAATGGTTTAGCTGTAGTGTACATCCAGCGTGATGCCTGTGGGGGTTGCTTTAATAAAATTCCGCCCCAGAAACAGATGGATATTAAATTAAGAAAGAAAATCATTGTTTGCGAGTATTGTGGTCGTATTATGATTGACCCGGAACTGGCAGGCGTAGAAGATTGATATTTTTCGATATAAATACAAAAAAGGAGTTGACCAAACGGTCAACTCCTTTTTTGATAACTCATTCAGGATCTAAACCAGAATGAGTTATTTAATTTGTTACAGTAGAACAAATAAGTTCCTATCTTTGTATTATAAACAAATGATAGAGCAGGTACGGAAATATATACAGGTATATAATTTGCTGGAAACCGGCAAACCGGTAATTGTTGGGTTGAGCGGAGGTGCAGACTCTGTGGCTTTATTGGCAATCCTGACCCAATTGGGATATGATTGCCGTGCGGCCCATTGCAATTTTCACCTGCGGGGAGATGAGTCGGACCGTGACGAAGAGTTTTCGCATTTGCTGGCCCGGAGTCTTTCTGTTCCGTTCTACCACATTGATTTTGATACGGAAAGGTATGCTGCAGAGAATCACTTGTCTATAGAAATGGCTGCCCGGGAATTGCGGTATCGCTGGTTTGAGGAAATGAGGGCTACCGAACAGGCACAGGCTATTGCTGTGGCACACCACCGGGATGACCAGGTGGAAACCATTTTGCTGAATCTGGTGCGGGGTACAGGTATTCGCGGGATGAGAGGTATGACTCCTAAAAACGGCACTATCGTTCGTCCGTTACTTTCTGTCTCCAAAAAACAATTGCTGGACTGGCTGGAGGAACAGCATCTCAATTATGTAACCGACAGCACGAATAACACAATTGATTATAAACGGAATTATATCCGCCACGAGATTGTTCCGGCTCTTGAAAAATTAAATCCTTCTTTTCAGGATACTGTTGTACGGAATGCACATTATCTGAGGGATGTGGAAACTATTTACGATCATTCGATCCGGCAGGCCGGAGAGGATATCATGGATCAGGCTTTGCGGATATCCATACAAAAACTGTGTAACTACCCGGCACCGGAAAATATGCTGTACGAATTACTGAAACCGTATGGGTTTAACCGCTTTGTAATCGCGGATATATTCAGGGCACTGCCAGGCGAATCCGGTAAACAGTTTGATTCTCCGGAATATACACTGGTAAAGGACAGGGAGTATCTGTTGCTTTCTGTTAAAGGGAAAAGTACGGATAGCAGTTTTTATATAGAGGAAAATACGGAACAGATTGAGTATCCTGTTAAACTTTCTTTCCGGAAGATTGTTTTAGGAGAAGAGTTCGCTATTGATAGAGATAAACATATTGCTTATTTTGACTACGAAAAATTATCCTTTCCACTTACGATACGTACCTGGCAGTCCGGAGACTGGTTTATTCCTTTCGGTATGAAAGGAAGGAAGAAATTGAGTGATTATTTTTCGGATCTGAAATATAGCCGACCGGAGAAAGAAAAACAGTGGTTATTGTGTAGCGGTGAGGATATTATATGGGTAACCGGCCACCGAACTGACGACCGTTATAAAGTAGACCAACATACTCGTTATGTGTTGATTGTGAAAATTTTCCGGTAATTTTTGCTCAATATCTGAAAATGTTATTACATTTGCACAGAATTACTCCGCAGATATGTTTCTAATCAATCAAGTTAGCTAAACAATCCGGTTTACATGAAACAATATTATTAATCATTTTTACTAAAGTTACACTGACTGTATCTACATGTATGTTCCTATATATACATGTGTTCAAATCAAATTATTTATTTTGCAATATGCAGAAATATAACATTCTAGAACTAAACGAGAAGCTTCTTCCCGAACTACAAAGTATAGCGGAAGAGTTGGGAATAAAAAAGGTGCGTTCTTTCAAAAAAGAAGAGCTTGTATATCGTATACTGGACGAGCAGGCTATTTCTATCGCCGGAATTCAGGCAGAGAAAGCAAAGGAAAAAGAGGCTAAGAAAGCTGAAAAGAAAACCAAAGCTAGAAAAACTCCGACTAAGGCAACAGTTGTTAAAACAGCAAAACCTGAAGTCAAACCCGAAGAAACACCGAAAGAGACCAAGCCGGCAGCAGAAGAAAAGCCGGTTGTAAACGAGCCAGTTGAGAAAGAAAATAAAAAACCTCAACCGGAACGTAAAAAAAGAACCCGCATTGATAAGAGTGAAAAAGTGGCAGCGGCTACCCGGCCTGCTAATCCGCAGGAAGAGGTAGTGGTTGAGAAAAACGATGAGCAGCAGGCACCGGCAACACCAGTCGTTCAAAAGGCAGAAGTTAAACCTGTTGAACAACAGGCTGTAAAACCGGTAGAAAAACCCTTATTACCTCCTGTAGTAGTTGATGGGGATGCACCGGAAGAAGTTGTCGTAGAAGAGGTGAAAGCACCGGAAACAGAACCGGAAGCAACCACTCCTCCGGCAGAAGGAGAACCGAAACGGGTTGTATTCAGACATCCGTCGGCAAAAACAATGCTGGATGAGCTATTCCCGTTTTCATCAAAACCTGCTAAACAGGAGAAAGCTCAACAAAACGAACAACAGAGCAACCAGAACACTCCGAATAATCAACAGAATAACCCACAACAGGGACGTCAGAACAATAAACAAATCAATCAGAAAAATAATCCCAATAACAATCAGAATAACAATGCAGGCCCGCAGGAAAAAGCCTTCGAATTTGATGGTATCCTGACCGGAACCGGTGTGTTGGAAATGATGCCGGACGGATATGGTTTCCTCCGTTCTTCTGATTATAATTACCTGACTTCGCCGGATGATATTTATGTATCGCAGTCGCAGATCAAATTGTTTGGTCTCCGTACCGGTGATGTGGTAGAAGGAGCTATCCGTCCTCCGAAAGAAGGAGAGAAATATTTCCCTCTGGTAAAAGTAGATAAAATCAATGGCCGTACGCCGGAAGAAGTGCGCGACCGGGTTCCCTTTGATCATCTCACTCCGCTTTTCCCGGACGAGAAGTTTATGCTGACTGCCCGCCGGGCTCCGAAGGTAAATGATAATATTTCCGTACGGGTGGTGGATATGTTTTCGCCGATTGGTAAAGGCCAGCGTGGTTTGATCGTGGCGCAACCTAAAACAGGTAAAACGATGTTACTGAAAGATATTGCCAATGCGATTGCAGCTAATCATCCGGAAGTGTACATGATTATCCTGTTGATTGATGAGCGTCCTGAGGAGGTAACAGATATGGCCCGTAGTGTAGATGCCGAAGTGATCGCTTCTACATTCGATGAACCGGCTGGACGCCACGTGAAAATTGCAGAGATTGTACTGAATAAAGCCAAACGCATGGTAGAATGTGGTCACGATGTAGTGATCCTGTTAGATTCTATAACCCGTCTGGCACGTGCTTACAATACCGTACAACCGGCTTCCGGTAAAGTGCTTTCGGGTGGCGTAGATGCGAATGCACTACAGAAACCCAAACGTTTCTTTGGAGCTGCCCGTAACATTGAAAATGGTGGTAGCCTTACCATTCTGGCAACAGCCCTGACAGAAACCGGATCGAAGATGGACGATGTGATCTTTGAAGAATTCAAAGGTACCGGTAATATGGAGTTACAACTGGATCGTAAATTGTCTAACAAACGGATTTATCCGGCTGTGGATATTATTGCTTCCAGTACACGTCGTGACGACCTGTTGCAGGACGACGGTACATTGAACCGTATGTGGATACTCCGTAAATATCTGTCCGATATGAATTCTATTGAAGCAATGGAGTTCGTAAAGAAACGGATGGAGCAGACCTACGATAATATGGAGTTTCTGGCTTCGATGAACGGATAAGATTTATTCAACCTTTATATATAAAAGGCATCTCAAAAGGATGCCTTTTTTATTTGTGCTTCATTCTTTTTTACTACTTTTACTCCTCCTTTATGAACCATGTAGTAAATATTTAAAACATATACCATATTTATGAAAACACGAAGATTACTAAGTTTTTTTGCTTTATGCCTGTTTTGCACACTCCCTCTGTTTGCTCAGGTATCGTTGCCTCACATTTTTACAGACAACATGGTGTTACAACGGGATGCCCCTATAAAGATATGGGGAAAAGCAGGTAAAAAAGAAGCTGTTACTGTTACATTCAATGACACCAAAGTATTCGCTAAAGCTGATAATAAAGGCAACTGGTCGGTTACTTTACAGCCTGTGGCATGGGGTGGCCCGTATACCCTGCAGGTTGCCGGTAAATCCAATACGGTTACATTCGAAAACGTATTAGTGGGTGATGTGTGGCTTTGCAGCGGACAGTCCAACATGGAGTGGCAGGTTATAAGTTCTATGAATGCACAGCAGGAAATAGCCGCGGCTAATTATCCACAAATACGTTCCTATAATGTTGTAAAAGCAATTGAGTTTGCGCCTAAAGAGGATTTCCAGGGAACATGGGAAGTTTGTTCTCCGCAAACTGTTGGAGACTTCTCGGCTGTGGCTTACTTTTTTGCCCGTAAATTGTATCAGGAAACAGGAATTCCGATCGGTATTATCAACTCGTCGTGGGGAGGTACGGATATAGAAACCTGGACCAGTATGGACTCTTTTGAGAAACTGGGCGAACATTATATGAAAAGATATGCCGGTATAGATGCTGTCAATATAGATGAATTTATGACAGAAAATGAAGAGAAACGTATTTTGTATGAAGAAGCTCTTAAAAACGACAAAGGACTGGCAGAGAAATGGTATGAACCTGCGACCGATGTTTCTGGATGGAATACATTGCCGGTACCGGGATTGTGGGATACACCCGAACTGATACATGCCGATGGTGCGGTTTGGTTCCGTTATGAGATAGAACTGCCGGACGGTGTGCAAAACGGTGATGCCATGCTGGGGCTGGCCATGATTGACGATAATGATAAAACCTGGGTGAATGGTCAATTAGTGGGTGAAACAATAGGGCACCAGATTTCCCGTAAATATACTTTACCAGCAGGCACCTTAAAAAAAGGTAAGAATGTAATTGCTGTACGTGTACATGATACCGGTGGCGGTGGAGGTATCTATGGAGATGCCAAAGATGTATATTTAAATACGGCTGTGGGTTCGTATTCATTGGCCGGAGACTGGCTGTATAAAGAATCGGCTACAAACACTATGTTTGGTTATATAACTGTTTCGCCCAATATGTATCCATCCCTTTTATATAACGGAATGATCCATCCAATCATTGATTACCGTATCAAAGGGGCTATCTGGTATCAGGGAGAAAATAATGCGGGAGCGGCTTATGATTACCGTACTTTATTTCCTAACATGATCAATAACTGGCGTAACAAATGGGGATACGAATTTCCTTTCTACTGGGTACAGTTAGCCAACTTTATGCAGAAACAGGACCGTCCGGTAGAAAGCGACTGGGCAGAGTTGCGCGAAGCACAAACAATGACCCTCTCTTTACCACAAACCGGACAGGCTGTTATTACTGATATAGGTGATGCCGATGATATCCATCCCAGAAATAAACAGGATGTGGGAATACGCCTTGCATTGAATGCTTTACATAAAGATTATGGCAGAACAGATGTTGTGTATAGCGGGCCTACATTCAACTCAATGACAATAGAAGGTAATAAAGCGATCATTACGTTCGATAACATCGACGGCGGGTTGGATGTTCGCAGCCGTTACGGATATGTTGAGGGATTCGCTATAGCCGGAAGCGATGGCATATACCATTGGGCCAAAGCATATGAGAAAGACGGTAAGATTGTTGTTTACAGTGATAAAGTAAAAACACCTGTAAACGTACGTTATAGTTGGTCGGATAATCCGGATATAAACCTCTACAACCAGGCTGGCCTGCCGGCAGTACCTTTCCGAACGGATAAATAAATGAAGAATGAAAAGTGAAAAGTGAAGAATCTCCCATTTTTCACTTTTCATTTTTCATTTTTCATTTTCCTTGACGTATCTTTGTGTTCTTTTTTTAAGACTCCAAAAGTAAAGATGAAAACAGACATTCAAATTGCCCATGAAACTTCACTGAAGAAGATCAAAGATGTTGCTGAAACGATTGGCATTGCCAGAAGCGACGTTCAGAATTATGGTAGATATATGGCAAAAATTCCTCTGGAGCTGATCAGTGAGGAAGAAAGCAAAAAGCACAACCTGATATTAGTAACCGCTATCACCCCCAATAAAGCCGGTGTAGGAAAAACAACCGTATCTATTGGCCTGGCACTGGGATTAAATAAGATTGGTAAAAATGCCGTGTTGGCTTTGCGTGAGCCTTCGTTAGGTCCCTGTTTTGGTATGAAAGGAGGAGCTGCCGGTGGAGGATATGCACAGGTATTGCCCATGGAAAATATCAACCTGCATTTCACAGGCGATTTCCATGCCATTACATCGGCTCATAATATGATTACTGCGTTGTTGGATAATTACCTTTACCAGAACCGGAACAGTTGTGAAGGACTGAAAGAGGTAAAATGGAAACGGGTATTGGATGTGAACGACCGTAGCCTGCGTAATATCGTTTCAGGACTTGGTGGCCCGGTAAACGGGGTGCCTGCCGAAACCGGTTTTGATATTACTCCGGCTTCCGAAATTATGGCTATTCTTTGTCTGGCAACCAGTCTGGATGATCTGAAAAGACGGATTGGAAATATTTTGTTGGGATTCACTTATAACGATGAACCCTTCACTGTAAAAGATTTGGGTGTGGCCGGTGCAATTACCGTACTGTTAAAAGACGCTCTATTGCCTAATTTGGTGCAGACAACCGAAAATACAGCCGCATTTGTACACGGAGGCCCGTTTGCTAATATAGCACATGGTTGTAACTCCATTCTGGCAACCCGCATGGCCTTATCGCATGGCGATTATGTAATAACCGAGGCAGGCTTCGGTGCAGACCTGGGAGCCGAAAAGTTTTTCAATATAAAATGCCGCAAGGCCGGATTATCTCCGAAACTGACTGTAATTGTGGCAACTGCACAAAGTTTGAAACTACATGGGGGCGTTCCGGAGTCAGAAATCAAAAATGAGAACCTTGAGGGATTACGTAACGGTCTGGCCAATCTGGATAAACACATTGATAATATGCAGAGTTTCAGCCAGGAGGTTGTTGTAACTTTTAATAAATATGCAACAGATACCGATCAGGAGATCGCATTGGTAAAAGAACACTGCGAAAAGAGAGGAGTAGGATTTGCCCTGAATACCGTATTTGCCGAAGGAGGCGAGGGGGGGTATTGAACTGGCTAATCTGGTGGTTGATACAATAGAGAATAAACCTTCCGCACCTCTTACTTTCACTTACGAGGATACGGATCCGGTACGTGATAAAATCCGTAAAGTAGCTGAAAAGATTTATGGTGCCTCTTCGGTTATTTATACCACACTGGCGGATAAGAAAATCAAACAGATTGAGCAGTTGGGAATATCACACTATCCGATCTGTATAGCTAAAACACAATACTCATTCTCGGCCGACCCGAAAGCGTATGGTGTAGCCAAAGGATTCGAACTGAAAGTACGTGACATCATTATTAATAACGGCGCAGAAATGATCGTAGTCATCATGGGTGAAATCATGCGTATGCCCGGCTTGCCCAAAGTACCCCAGGCACAAAAAATAGATATCGTAAACGGCCTTGTTGAAGGGCTAAGTTAGATATAGTAGAAGGAATAGAACGCAGATTTCGCAGGATTACGCGGATTAACGCAGATAAAATATTAAAAATAAAAAATCCACGTAAATCTGTTTAATCTGCGAAATCTGCGTTCTTTATACCTTAAACATAATAACCCGTATAAAAATAATATTATGAAATACCTTTCTTACTTCACTTTATTTGTCCTGTTATTTCTTTCTTGTGGACAGAAACCGCTCGATCCGGATAAACCTGTTTATGTTCAGATAAAAACCTCTATGGGGGATGTAACAGTGGTTTTATATGATGATACCCCTCTGCATCGTGATAATTTTATCCGGTTATGCCAGGCTAATACGTATGATGGACTTATCTTCCACCGCGTTATTCAGGATTTTGTAGTGCAGGGTGGCGATCCTACCAGTAAAGAACGTGAACCAGGCAAACTATATGGGCATCATTCCGGAGGATATACTGTGCCGGCAGAGATTATGCCTCAGTATTTTAATAAACGGGGTGCTTTGATTGACGCCAAAAAAGGAGATAATGTAAATCCTGAACGGGCATCTGCCGGAACTCAGTTTTGTTTTGTCCAGGGAAAAGTTCTGACAGATCAGGAACTGAATGAAATAGAAATACGGATTAATAATATCCGTAAGAACTGGCTTCATTATACCTTTGCAGACCGGTTGAAAAAACAAAATCCGGAACTGGCAGAAGAATCAGCAGTAGATGAACTGGATTTGCATGCATCTATTATGGTGACCGATACACTGGAGATATTAGGTCCTGCTATTATCCCTGCCGAACACAGGGAAGTTTATAAAACAATTGGCGGAGTTCCTCATCTGGATGGATCGGTTTCGATCTGGGGCGAAGTGGTTGAAGGGTATGAGATTGTAGAAAAGATGTCACTGGTTGAAACAGATGGCAACGACCGCCCGGTTACAGATATTATTATAAAATCAACAAAAGTATTTCAGAGGTAATTTATCCGGGTAAACCAGGCTTTAAATTCGGGAACACGGGCCTTACTAACCAGTATCTTTTCGGATACGGGGATGGTGAGGTTTACCGTCAGTTTACCCGAAAACCAGATGGTGAAATCTTTGATTGCATGACGCGAGATGATGTATTGCCGGTTTGCCCGGAAGAAGGCTTCTTTGTCCAAGTTCTTCATTAGCTCTTCGAGTGAAAAGTCCAGAGGGTAATCTTGTCCGTCAAACGTGAATATGCGGGCTGTTTTCATTTCGGCACAGGCATAGGCTATATTTTGTACCGGCAACGGAATGAGTTTATCCCTGTGAGGTATCAGAAAATGACTCCTGTAACGGTTTTCTTTTACGGCAATGGATTCTATGATATCACGTAAATTATCGGTATTATATTTTTTTCCAAACCTTTCAAATTTAGAAATGGCTTTGGTGAGCCGTGTTCTATTGATCGGTTTAAGGAGATAATCTATTCCGTTTACTTCGAAGGCCGACAATGAATACTCATCGTAGGCCGTAGTGAAAATGATAGGATATTCTATCTCTACTTTATCAAATATAGAGAATGACGATCCGTCTGCCAGATGTATATCCATGAACAGCAATTCGGGTTCCGGATGGTTGTTAAACCATTCCACACTATCTTTAATGGTTTGCAGCACGGTCAGTATTTCAAAATCACTCCGTATTTCTCTAAGCATCCGCATTAAATTCTGTGCTGCAATTACTTCATCTTCTATGATCAGGATTTTCATGGTAATTAATAATTAAAAGTTAAGGATTTTCTGACTGCTTCTCTCTATTAAAGGAATCATGACAGAGAATTCTCCGTTTTGTTCTTTTATTTCGATTGTTTTACCGAAAAGTATAGAATATCTTTCTGTCAGATTCACCAGTCCTACGCCTCCTATACTTTTGTTTATTTTGGGCCTTATAGGGTTTTTAACCGTTACAGAAGCATCGGCAGAAGTTTCAATTGTAATTTGAAGTGGGTCCGAATTACTTATTATATTGTGCTTGATAGCATTTTCAACAAGTAGTTGTATGCTGACGGGAATCACCAGATAATCATAGTATTCCGGTTCTATGTTGCAGATCAGTTCCAGGTTGTCTCCGTATCTTATTTTCATAAGGGAAAAATAGGCATCCACATATGCTAACTCTTTTTCCAGTTTACATACATTTTTGCTATGTAAAGTATAGCGGAATACAGAGGATAGATTATCAATATAATCCTGCGCTTTTTCATCATCCATACCCACCAATCCGCTCAATGTGTTGAGTGAGTTAAAAAGGAAATGAGGGTCGAGTTGATTCTTCAGGGATTCGTATTTAATACGTATGTTCTCCTGAATCAGATTATGATTCGTTATAATGGTCTGTTCACGTTTCGTATACAGGTAGAGAATATAGGTTATGGTAATAACGATGATACTTAATATTAAATCTTTTACCATGTTTAAAACAGCGAATTCTCCAAAATTCAGTCCCATTTTGGGTTCCAGAATCCCCCATTGTAACCTGGATGTCAAAGAACTGATCAATAGGCAGAGTAAAATGGTACCTAAAAATGTCTGATAAATATAACGTTTCCCCTGAGCCTTTTTAATCATGCGGAAATTAAAGAGGAAAAGTGGATAAAATAGTAACAGATTACATCCTACATGCCAGAAAAAAACAGGATATAGTCTGTCCACGAAAGAGCTATCTGGTGAGAACGTCCGTAAAGTGCTCCTAAAATAAGTACCATATTTAGTACCAGGCTGGTAAAAACAGAAGCATGGAATGCCTCTTTTTTACCAAATAAGGCTACCCTGGGGTTGCGGAAAAACTTTACCTTTAATGTTTTCGTTCATAAAAGATTATTTAAGTCTATCTGCAAAAATAATTTATTTATGTATAACCTTTCCCCCGAATACTACCGAAACGGAAAAATAAGATACTTAATACATCAATCCGGCTACCGGAATGGGATTAATTTTATTCAATAGACTTTTTCTTTTCTATATTTTGTATGTTTTCTATAAGGCGGTTAGGAGATTGCCGGCAAACCCATATATATACTATCTATACTTTTTTCTGCTTCCGAAAGCCATATAATTTTCATTAGAGATGTTTCTTTTTCATATTTTCATGAGTCGTATAGATGCCATTTGCTAAATCCTCTTCACTTTTAGCCAATTTCTTTATAATGTCTTCTATGGAATCTATAGGAAGATAAGTAGTTGCGTTTTGTATACCATATTCAATAGCTGTCTCTTTGACTACGTTCTCCGGATTCTCTGGTTCCTGTTTATATTCTTTTTTCATGCGTTAAATTATTGGATTGTTATGTTCACAAAGATAAAATCTTTTCTTCTAAAAGATATTTTTTAATAGATGTTTTTCAAGTAGGTTTTTTATAATTCTTTAAATATTCTGCTCGCACAGAACGGGAGTTAATAACATCTATTTTCCTTTTAGTTCGTTCGGTTCGTTCAAAATAAACTTCGGTAACCGGAAATTCCGGTTCGGTAATAAACTCTGAAAATTTACCGTCCTATGGTTATAATTTTGCTTCTGAACTTTTAAGAGATTAACAATGATTTATCAACATTCAATTAGAAAAGGTATGAAAAAGATATTATTCGGAGTTATGTTACTCCTCGCGGTTACAGTAGGACAGGTGAGTGCACAGAATGTAAGTGGTGGTATCAAAGCAGAAGCTAACCTGTCAAATTTTCTGCTTAATAAAGATATCAGCGGAACAAGCCGGATGGGCTTCGGTGCTACTTTAGGAGGATTTGCAAAAGTTGACTTTACCGAAAACTTTGCTCTCCAGCCTGAAATGCTTTTCCACTTCCAGAGTTCAGATTATAAGTTACAGGGAATGAAAAGAAATTTTGAATATTGGGGAATGGAAATACCTGTCTATGCTATGGGACAATGGGCAGTTGCCAACAACGACCGTTTCTATGTGGGTGTAGGACCATACGTAGGTCTCGGATTCCAGGCCAAGTATGATAAACCGGAGTTAAAACTCTATGATGAAGATGCTCTTCACCGCTGGGACTTTGGTTTCAAGGCATTAGTAGGCTATGAATTTTCCAACCGGATACAAATCAATGCTACTTACAAAATCGGCGTAATTAATGCCGTAGATGAAGGAGTAGGAGAAATCCGTCCCGAAGTTGTATCACTGGGACTTGGTTACCGTTTCTGATATTCTAAAATGCATACAATTATGAACACAGAAAATAAGAACAATACTACCGGGACTACCAATAGTCCCGGTATCCCCGGCAAACAAAAGGAGGTAACTTTCTTACTTTGTACATCCGGAAATGCTGTTTTAGAGATAAAAGACGAATTATATACCTTCCGGAAAGGTGAAGTGGCTATCATCCTGCACGGGTATTATTTCCGTGTCGGAAACAAATCAGCGGATTATACTTCGCGGATAGTAACTATCCCGGCAACAATTTTCAACGAACATTGCCTAAGCATACGGAATATTGCAGTAACTATGGTCTGTTTATCCCGTTGTCCGGTATTACAGTTAAAGAATAAAGAACAGGAAGACTTTTTGACACTGGCCGGCCTCTGTCGCAGTTTCGATAAACAAAAAGACAATTATCAGGAAAAATGTCTCCTCAATATTTACTCTTCTCTTATCTATTTTATTTGTGGTATTGCCTCAGCAAACCATACCGCCGGTGATATAGATAAACAGGACGGGAAAGAGAGACACTACCAGCATTTCATAGCTTTTCTGGATCTGTTGGCAGAGCATTGTTGCAATGAACGGAATGTGAAATTTTATGCTGATAAATTATTTATCACTCCGCAATATCTTTCCACTCTGGTGAAAACGATCAGCGGCAGTACAGCCCTCTCCTGGATTAACCGGTTTGTGATAGCGGAAGCCAAACAACGGATAAAATTTTCAGGTGAGAGCATTCAGGAAATAAGTTACCAGTTAAACTTTCCCGATCAGTCATTCTTCGGCAAATACTTCAAACGGTCAACAGGTATGTCCCCCGGAAGTTATAAATATCAGACAGCGCTGATATGATCAAATCCCTCACAAAACCCCTTTGGTACTGGGAAGCTCAAACTTATAGATATCCCGTTTGATAGCCATTTTGGTAGCACGGGCAAGGGCTTTAAAAATACCTTCTATCTTGTGGTGCTCGTTGGCTCCTTCGGCTTTGATATTCAGATTCATTTTGGCCGCGTCGCTCAGGCTTTTGAAGAAGTGGAGGAACATTTCTGTCGGCATATCGCCCACTTTTTCCCTGTTAAACTCCGCATCCCAGACCAGCCAGGGGCGACCGCCGAAATCGAGGGCTACGCTACACAGACAATCATCCATTGGCAGGCAATATCCGTACCGTTCAATTCCCCGTTTATTGCCTAACGCTTCCAGCAAGGCTTCTCCCAGTGCAATGGCGGTATCTTCGATCGTATGGTGTTCGTCTACTTCCAGATCACCTTTTACACGGATATCCAGATCCATACCTGAATGCTTACCGATCTGGTCGAGCATATGATCAAAAAAGCCTAAACCTGTATTGATAGTAGTCTTCCCGTTACCATCCAGATTCACTTTTACATAAATATCTGTTTCCCGTGTTTTGCGTTCCACAACAGCAATCCGTTCCCCTGCAAACAGGTATTCGGTAATTTGATCCCAGTCGTCTGTGATCAGAGCCGGCGAAAGTTCAACAGGATACTCTTTCAATACCTCCTCTGTACCTTCCTTATTCCGCAACCAGATACCTTTTGCTCCCAGATTCTTTGCCAGTTCAATATCCGTCAGGCGGTCGCCTATAACATAACTGTTTGCCAGATCGTATTCTCCCGAAAGGTATTTACCCAGCATTCCTGTACGGGGTTTGCGGTTGGGTGAATTATCTTCCGGAAAAGAGCGGTCTATCAGTATTTCATCAAACGTTATACCTTCTCCTTCCAATGCTTTCATCAGTTTGTTGTGTGCGGGCCAGAATGTATCTTCCGGAAAAGAGTCTGTACCCAATCCGTCCTGGTTGGTCACCATGACGAATTCAAAATCCAGGTGTTTGCGGATGAAGTGGAGGTTACGGAACACTTTAGGATAAAATTCGAGTTTCTCCAGACTATCCAACTGGTAATCTACCGGTGGCTCAAGTACCAGGGTACCGTCGCGGTCAATAAACAAGGCTCGTTTCATATTCATACAGGCATTTTGTTAAGTGCTTCCAATAGTTTGTTATTCTCTTTGGGAGTACCAATTGTGATACGCAGGCAGTCATTGCATAGGGTAACAGTGTTGCGGTTACGTACAATAATTCCTTCTTTCACCAGAAAATCGTATGTAGCATTGGCATCCGTTACTTTAATCAGAATAAAATTGGCATCTGTTGGATAGATATCCTGCACACAGGGAATTTGGTGCATAGTAGATTCCAGTGTATTTCTTTCCGACAGGATACGGGCTATCTGTTTCTTTACAGGTGCCACATCGGCCAGCAGTTCCAGTGCTTTTTCCTGTGTGAGGAGGTTGATATTGTAAGGATATTTAATTTTATTCAGTATCGCAATGATCTCCGGCGCTGCAAAAGCCATACCCAACCGGATTGCTGCCGCGCCAAATGCCTTGGACAGGGTCTGCAATATCACCATGCGTGGATATTTGCGTAATTCGGTTGTGAACGAAGGCAGGGATGAGAAGTCAATATAGGCTTCGTCGATCACCACAATACCGGTAAACCGGTCGAGTACCTTATATATTTCCTGACGGTTCAGGTTATTTCCGGAAGGATTATTCGGAGAACAGAGAAAAATAATTTTGGTATGCTCGTCCACCTCCTTCAATAACCGGTCTGCATCCAGATCAAAATTCTTATCCAGTTTGACTTTGCGGAACGGAACATTGTTGACGTTAGCAGATACTTCGTACATACCGTACGACGGATCTATGGAGAGGATATTATCTGTTACCGGTTCGCAGAACGCCCGGATCAATAGGTCGATCGCTTCGTCGCTGCCATTTCCCAAAAAAATAGAATCAGCCGCTACCTCTTTCAGTTCTGAAATCCGTGCTTTTAACTGCCTTTGCAATGGGTCCGGATACCGGTTATAGGGTTTGTTGTAAGGGTTCTCGTTGGCATCCAGAAATACAGATGCATCCCCCTGAAACTCGTCCCTTGCCGAAGAGTAAGGCTTCAGATTCCGGATAGAGGGCCTGACGAGGTCTTTTAATTTTTTCATATGTAGTTTTTTTGTTTAAGTAGTTAGTAGTTAGTAGTTGGTAGTTAGTAGGGAACTCGCTTTGCTCGTTTTATTATTTGAGCGAAGCGAACACTCTACTAACTACTAACTACCAACTACTAACTACATATTTTTTATTCTAATTGTTACCGCATTCTTGTGAGCATCCAATTGTTCGTTGGCTGCCATGATTTCGATTGTTTTACCTAAGTTTTGTATTCCTTCGCGGGTGATTTCCTGGAAGGTGATTTTTTTGATAAAACTGTCCAGATTTACTCCGCTGTATGCACGGGCATAGCCGTTAGTGGGGAGTGTATGATTGGTTCCGGAAGCGTAATCGCCCGCACTCTCGGGGGTGTAAGGCCCCATAAATACGCTACCTGCGTTTTCTATCTGTTCCGCGATCTCCCTGTAATTAGTTGTTTGCATGATCAGATGTTCGGGAGCATATTGATTGGTAAAGCTGATTACCTCTTCCTGATCTTTCAACACAATGATACGGCTGTTTCTTAGTGATTGGCTTGTCAGTTCCTTACGTGGAAGTTCAAACAACTGTTCATCAATGGCCTGTAATACATCCATGACAATGGATTCGTCTGTCGTTACCAGGATTGACTGGCTGTCAGCACCGTGTTCGGCCTGCGAAAGGAAATCGACGGCGATGAATGCAGGGTTTGCGTTTCCGTCCGCAATGATCTGTACTTCCGAAGGCCCGGCAGGCATATCAATCGCTACATCCCGCAGGCTGACTAATTGTTTGGCTGCAGTTACGTACTGGTTGCCCGGACCAAATATTTTATATACTTTCGGAATGGATTCCGTACCGTATGTTAGTGCAGCAATGGCCTGTATGCCTCCTGCTTTACATATTTTACTTACACCGGCAACTTTAGCTGCGAAAAGAATAGCCGGGTGAACTTTGCCCACCCTGTTGGGTGGTGTACACAGTACAATCTCTTTACAACCTGCGATACGAGCCGGTACGGCAAGCATCAGTACTGTAGAAAAAAGTGGAGCGGTTCCGCCGGGAATGTATAAACCTACTTTTTCGATAGCCACTGCTTTCTGCCAGCAGGTAACACCAGCAGTCGTTTCTATTTTTTCTCCGGTGAACTGTTGCGATGCATGGAATTTTTCGATGTTATCTTTTGCTGTCCGGATCGCTTCTTTTAATTCCTCCGGGATATTCTTTTCTGCCTCTGCAAATTCTTCTCCGGATACCAGCAGGGATTGCAGGGAGACGTTATCAAACTTTTCACCGTATCGTTTTACAGCTTTATCGCCTTCTTTCCGTACCTCGTCGAGTACGGTTTGTACCGTATCAAACAGGCCGGACACATCCAGTGCCGGACGTTTAATTAATTCGTTCCATTGGGAACGTGGAGGGTATTTAATTACTTCCATTGTATTCGCGTTTTAATAAACCATATCTTACTACATCTGAGTAACCGGATACTAAGAGTTCCCCGTCGCGTTCAATTCCTTCTTCGGTGAATCCCAATCGTTCCGGTATACGCCGGCTTTTATGGTTTTCTGTGCAAACCTGGATCAGGATACGGTTCATGTTCATTTCGTTAAACGCATATTCAATCAGACTGCGACATGAGCGGGTAACAAGTCCTTTTCCTTCCATTGCAGGAATAATCCAGTACCCGATTTCAACCTTTGCATTGGCCTGATCCGGATTTTTTAATCCTATCAATCCTGCAAAATTTCCTTTGTATTGTATGGCACGTACAATCTGTGTATCTTCCGTAAAGCTTCGCAAAGCATTTTCTGTATCTTCCTGTTTATGCGTATGATCTACGAAAGGAAGCCAGATTCGTAATGACTCTCTGTTCTGGTCGATTGCCTGGAATATATCCTTTGCATCAGCAAGAATAGCAGGAGTTAATTGAATATCTTCATTAACCGTTATCATGAAATCATTTTTTCAATAGGTATGATCAGGATTCCTTCGGCTCCTAATGTTTTTAGTTTGCCGATAATTTCCCAGAAATGCTTTTCCGCGATAACCGATTGTACTGAGACCCAACCTTCTTCTGCCAGTGGAGTAACAGTAGGACTTTTCATACCGGGCAGCATTTCAATAATTTCCGGAAGTTTATCTGTCGGCGCATTCAGTAGTACATATTTTTTCCCTTCTGCGGCTTTGATGGCAGCAAAACGGAACAACAGTTCATCCAGTATCGCCAGTTTTTCCGGCGACATGTCTTTGTTTCCAATCAGTAAGGCTTCGCTTTGCATGATTACTTCTACCTCTTTCAGGCGGTTGCTTACCAGTGTACTACCTGAACTGACAATATCAAAAATCGCATCTGCCAACCCTATACCCGGCGCAATCTCTACGGAGCCGCAAATAACATGTAAATCTGCATTTACGTTTTTCTCTTTCAGGTAATTTTTCAGAATTTCAGGATAAGAGGTCGCGATTGTTTTGCCTTCGAACCACTCAATTCCGGTATATTCCTGATCTTTCGGAATGGCCAGTGATAAGCGGCATTTGCTGAAATCCAACCGTTTCACGATTTTAGCTTCCGCACCTTTTTCCATGTATTCGTTTTCCCCTACCACACCAATATCCGCAACGCCATTGGCAACTGATTGGGGTATATCATCGTCCCGTAGGAAAAGTACCTCTACCGGGAAATCTTTGGCAGGGATCAGCAGGGTACGTTTTCCTTTATTCAGTTTAATACCTGCTTCTTCAAGTAACATCATGGTTTCGTCGTGTAAACGACCTTTTGATTGTACTGCGATTCGTAATATATTTATTTTTGTTTTTAATATTAGTAGTTATCGTTCGCGTTGCTCACTGGTAGTCAGCACTCGCTTTACTCGTTAGTAGTCAAAGTAGTTAAGTAGTATATTTTCTACTTGACTACTTTAAATACAACAAAAAAAGGCTCACCGAATATACGGCAAGCCTTTTGTATTTTTATTTGAAGTATCTACATACCACACAGCCCACCGAACTATTGTTCGTTGTAATGATGAAGGTGATGATGCAGAGAACTAACTTTCATTTTACAGTTTTTTTAATGCCACAAAATTACAATAATTATTTTAATAGCAAATAATTCCGGCAAAAACCTTTTTATTAATTACCTTTGCTGCCGTAAAATTACTTCGGTTTAGAATAAAAAGAACGCTTTATGAATAAAATATGGTTACTTCTGCCCCTTTTATTAGTTGGTACAATGGCTTGTGATAAAACCCAGTATAAGCTGGAAGGGAAATGGCAGATCGAACAGATAGAGCATGCCGATGGCCGGATTGAAAAGCTGGATACGATTTATTTTAATTTTATGAATACCCTGTTTAGTTATCAGGTGTACAGGCCAGCAACTGATTCATATGCACAGTATCCGGGCTTTCGCCATATGCCGGAAGATGATGTAATGGAAATTGAATTTGCCGAATCCAGTGAGTTTGGTACTACTCCGGAAAAATCTGCCACAGCTGTTGGCTGGAGCGATTCTAAACGCCGTTTCAGAATCGAAAAGTTAGGCCGTAAACAACTTATC
Source organism: Tannerellaceae bacterium (assembly GCA_021203545.1). Classification (GTDB taxonomy): domain Bacteria; phylum Bacteroidota; class Bacteroidia; order Bacteroidales; family Tannerellaceae; genus UBA4116. The sequence goes on from JAJQAZ010000180.1 coordinate 28,010, forward strand.
CTTAGCAGCGAAGGCGAGGTATATACTTTCCATAATTTTTAAGTAGAGTTCCACACGCCTTGTGAGACTAATGTACGTTGCGGGATTGCCCTCCTTTCCTGTTTAGGTCACTACAGTACCCGGTGTAATTCGTTTTCGTAGAAATTCTCCCTGTATGTTTTTCCCACTTCAACATCTTCCCCCGGTAAAGGGGGATTTATAGGGGGAATATTATTTCTTTTCCTTTCTTTTTATTTGTTTATTAATGTCTACATTTTCGGAATTAATGTCAGCATTAATTGAATAAATGCATACATTTTTGCGTACCGAAACAGTTGTAATAATTGACAATGGACCATGCACAGTTGACTATGCACAATTGACAATAGATAGTTGACAGTTGACAATTATCAATTGTTAATACTCCGGCTATCGATCCGATCGACTGCTTCGCGCATTGAGCCGGGTAAAACTTTATTGAATTTTCAATTGTGTACTGTCCATTGTCAATTGAAAAATGTAATACGGTTTTGTTTACCTGCACCGCAAGGATACCCATAAAGGGATTACATTTAAAAATACAAATATACGCAATTGCGTTTAAAATCCAAATAAAAACAGCTATAAAATGTGCAAATGGGTAAATATGGAATTGATCTAAATAAGGAAAATATGTGTGTACGCGGTATGTAGGTTTTGGGACTGTTTATCTGTTGGTTTGCAAGTTACCGGGCAGTCAAATAAAAGGGTGCACCCTCCCGGAAAAAAAGGTGCACCGTGCTGTCTGAAAGGATGCACCCTTTGCTAACGAAGGGTGCATATCTGAAATTAGGTATGGGGCTGACTAAAAAGTAACGGAAGAGCACCCTCGTTCGGCATAGCGTCTTCGCTATGTCGTTAGAATTGGTGAAGCTCCTGCTTCGTGTGAGGCCGGATCCTCACTTTTTACAACGACGTAGCGAGACGCTACGCCGAACATTTAAACAAAAACTCTTAAGTGGATGGCATTACATGAAACGCTACGCCGTACTAAGTTGAATTTTATTAATTCTTTTTACCGGGTGCTAATTACCAGGTCTTTGCCTCGTTTCAGGTAGTCGTGGGATATGAAGTATCCATTTATTTTCTTTCCGTCGTAGACAATATCGGTTATCTTTTGTCCGCTGCCCTGTTTGGTAATAGTGCAGGTCGCATCGTTTTCGAGTGTTAGTTTTATTTCGTCAAACAGGGGCACTGTAACGATGTATTCCGGATCGGCCGGCGAGAAGGTGTATAATCCCATAGCATGCAATACGTACCAGGAAGACATCTCTCCAGCATCGTCCATTCCGCAGTAAGCCAATCCATGTTCGCCCATACGGTAGAAGTCATTGAGGCAGATATCTATAATGGCCTGTGCTTTTTCCTGTTTATCCACAAAATAATACATGTGAGGGAAATTATGGTCGGGCTGGTTGCCATGGCAATACTGGCCAATAAATACGGAGAGGTTGTGTGCTTCGTATCCTCCCCAGGGTATGGTGAATAAAGAGTCGAGTTTGGTTTCGAATGCTTCTTTACTTTCATACAGTCCAATCAATCCTTCCGGGTCGTGTGGTGCAAAGAAAGAGGATTGCCATGCATTGGCTTCGCGGTACAGATATTCGTAATAGGGGATTTCCGGATTGAAATTTTTGATCCATTCTCCGTTTTCCAGACGGCCTCTCATTAGTCCGGTTTCCGGATCAAACAGATTCTTGTAATTTGAGGTACGTGCCATTAACTGGTTGTATCCTTCTTTATCTCCCAGTTCTTTGGCAAGCAGGGCTACGGCATAGTCATCGTATGTATATTCCAGTGTTTTGGTAACAGCTGCTTTAGCAACCGTTTCTAACCGGGGTTCTGCCAGGTCCATTTCCGATATATATCCTTTTTCGATGTATTCGGCCAGGTGAGGGCGGCTTCTGCTTTCTATCATGGCGTTGCGCATCATCAGGTTGTAGGCACTCTCTACGTTGAAACCTCTTAATCCGCGTAAGTATGCGCCGGTAACGAATACGGAAGCATGATCACCGTGGAAGAATGTGGGCATAAAGCCTCTCTTTTCTCCTTTGTCTATGATTGAGTTGATAACATCAACGGTAACCTGTGGAGAGATAATGCCCAGCAGCGCCAGTTTGTTCCGGTAATCGTCCCAGAAAGAGGGATCGGTATAGTAATGGAATCCTTTGTTAACCACTTCCCGTTTTGCATCCACAAAGTCTCCGTTTACATCGCTTCTTAGGGCGGGCCATAGAAAGGCACGGTAGAAACAGGAGTAGAATGTCTCTTTTTCGGTTTCTGTTCCTCCTTTTACCTGTATGCGTGACAGTAACTCATTCCATGTACCGGTTGCTTCCTGTCGTATCTGTGCAAATGTTTTGTTGTTGATCTCTGCCTGAAGATTCATTTTTGCGTTGTCTATACTTACGAAAGAGAACCCTATTTTCAGTTCTAAGGGTAGTTCTTCTTTTATGTTTTCGAAGCTAACGATAGAGATCTCATTGTTTTCTCCTTTTTCGAATGTGATGTCTTTGATGGGGTGGTTAGCAATAGCATAAAAGTGTAGTTTCTCTCCGGTTTGCTGGAATCCGCAGAAAGTATATTCTCCTTCCTGTTCAATTTGCCAGTCTCTTACCCGCTCGTTCGAACGGGTGAGGTCTGCCAGCAGTTTTTTTCATCTCCTTTGCGGAAAGTATATTTGTGGTATGCAGACCGTAGGGTGGAGGTCATTTCGGCATTGATGCCGTATCTTTCCAGAAAGACCTGATAATAACCCGGTGCTGCTGATTCATTCTGATGATTGTAGCCGGAATGATAATGACCGGCCGAGAAATCGCCTGTTACAGGCAGTATAGGTACATGACAAAGATTCCAGTGCCCCTTATTGGTATGTGTGAAACCAAAAATAACGGTGTCTTCATACTGGTATCCGGAGCCGCTTCCGAAAAGGGTAACGGGACTTACCTGTACCAATGCGTTGGGAAGAGAGGAACCGGGATACACTTCGGCACCCCATGTGCGTCGTGTTGGTTCATATCCAAGGTCTTTGCTATCCCATAGGGTTGCAGTACCAAGAAACGGATTTACATAATCCGTCAGAGCAGGAGTGTTTTTTTTGCTGTGTAGTGCAGGCGGCGGAAGCCACGACCAGCAACCCTGCAAACAGGGCATTTAATTTACTCATAGGTTAGACTATTTTTACAGTTGGTGCTAAATACTAAAGAATTACTATACAAATATATGTATTCTTTATAAAAATCCAACAGCAAAAAGAGGGTGGCCTATATTTTTCTGTTACCAGACCGGCTGTTTCCGCGCCAGTGAACCGGATCAGATCCGCAGGGGAAAGGTGGAGTTGTAATCCACGTTGTCCGGCACTGATGTAAATTTTATCAAAGGTAGTTGCGGTTACATGCAGGTAGGTGGGGAACCGTTTTTTCATTCCGATGGGTGAGCAGCCTCCCCGGATGTATCCGGTAAGGGGAAGTAGCTCTTTCTGTGGAATCATTTCGCAACTTTTATTGCCGGATACCTTTGCCGCTTTTTTCAGGTCAACTTCTTGGTCTACCGGAATTATGCATACAAAATAGCCGTTGCGGTCGCCATGCAGGATCAGGGTTTTGAAAACCTGGTCCACATTTTCTCCCAACTGCTCCGCTACATGAGTGGCACTCAGATCAGTTTCGTCTACTTCATACGGAATCAGTTCGTAAGGAATCCCTGCTTTATCCAACAGCCGGGCTGCGTTTTTTTTTATTATTTTTATTCGCTTCGCTCATTATAGTAGTCAAGTAGTTATCAGCCTTTTCAAGGCTTAGGAGTTATCACTCGCTTTGCTCGTTAGTAGTTAAGTAGTATGCTATTTTATCTCCTTTATTACTAAGGAGCGGAGCGACTGATGACTACTAACGAACGAATTGAGTGATAACTCCTTAACTACTTTCATTAATTCCCTTCATTGATAACTGAACCCGTTTGCGGGAGAGGTCTACGCTGACTACTTTTACTTTTACGTGTTGGTGCATGGATACTACCTGTGAGGGATCGCTGACAAAACGGTCTGCCAGTTCGGAGATGTGTACCAATCCGTTTTCTTTGATACCTACATCTACAAAACAGCCAAAGTTAGTAAGGTTGGTAACGATACCGGGCAGGATTTGTCCTTCTTTGAGGTCTTCAATTGTTTTTACCGAAGGATCGAAAGAGAATACTTTAATTCCCTGCCGTGGGTCGCGGCCGGGTTTATCCAGCTCCTCCATGATATCCAGTAACGTAGGCATTCCTGTTTTCTCTGAAAGATATTTTTTCAGGTCCAGCTTTTTCTTTAGTTCCTTGTTTGTTATTAACTCTTCCACACTACAGTTCAGGTCTTTCGCCATTTGTTCCACAACCGGGTAACTTTCCGGGTGTACGGCCGAATTATCCAGGGGATTTTTACCTCCCTGTATACGAAGGAACCCGGCACACTGTTCGAATGCCTTTTCTCCTATACGGGGTACTTTCAATAATTGGCGGCGGGTACTGAACGGGCCGTTTTCGGTACGGTAGTTGATGATATTTTGTGCCAGTACAGGACCTAATCCGGAAATGTACGTGAGCAGGTGTTTACTGGCCGTATTTACGTTTACTCCAACCAGGTTCACGCAGCTTTCCACAGTCTGGTCCAGACTTTTCTTCAGGGCAGCCTGGTCCACATCGTGCTGGTACTGGCCTACACCGATGCTTTTCGGGTCAATTTTAACCAGTTCGGCTAATGGGTCCATTAACCGGCGGGCAATACTTACGGAACCACGTACGGTAACATCGTATTGCGGGAACTCATCGCGTGCTATTTTGGAGGCGGAATAGATAGAGGCACCGTTTTCGCTTACTACAAATACCTGTACTTTGCGATCATAGCGGATGTTGGTAATAAACTGTTCTGTTTCGCGGCTGGCGGTGCCGTTTCCAATCGCTATGGCTTCAATTGCATAGGTGGAAACCAGTTGAGACACTTTGGCTGCGGCCTTGGATTTTTCGTTCTGCGGCGGATGCGGATAAATTGTTTCGTTATGCAGGAGTTCACCCTGTGCATCGAGGCATACGATTTTGCATCCGGTGCGGTAACCGGGGTCTACCCCTAATACCCGTTTTTGTCCTAATGGAGGTGCAAGTAGTAATTGCCGGAGGTTTTCCGCGAATACCCGGATCGCTTCTTCGTCTGCTTTTTCTTTGCTTAAATGGGCAAATTCGGTTTCTATGGATGATTTAAGAAGCCGTTTGAAAGAGTCTTCTACTGCCATTTCTACCTGTTGGGCCGATTCGTTCCGCCCTTTGATGAAACGGTTTTTCAGGCGGTCCATGCAATTTCCGGTATCCGGTGAAATGGATACACGGAGAATTCCTTCGCTTTCTCCGCGCCGGAGGGCCAACAACCGGTGGGAGGTACAGCGCTTCAACGGTTCGCTGAAATCAAAGTAGTCCCGGTATTTGGCACCCTCTTCTTCTTTTCCTTTGATTACTTTGGACGTAATAACGGCGGTATGCTGAAAGGAGTTACGCACAATATTGCGTGCCTCTTCGTTTTCGTTTACCCATTCGGCTACAATATCACGGGCTCCCTGTAGGGCTTCTTCTGCCGAGGATACGTCACCGGTTATAAATGATTCCGCACGGAGGGTTATATCGTTTTCACGCTGTAAAAACAGGATATTGGCCAACGGCTCTAATCCTTTTTTACGGGCAATTTCTGCTTTGGTAACCCGTTTGGGTTTGTAGGGCAGGTAAAGGTCTTCCAGCTCGGTACTATCCCACGAATCTGTGATCCGTTTTTTCAGTTCGGGAGTTAATTTGCCTTGTTCTTCGATGGAAGAAAGAATGGTTTCTTTCCGTTTCTTTAATTCGGTCAGGCGGTCAAACTGGTCTTTGATATTGCCAATCGCAATTTCGTCCAGCCCACCGGTTACCTCTTTGCGGTAACGGCTGATGAAAGGAATGGTTGCTCCTTCTTTTAATAGGTTAATAGTACGTTCTACCTGTCCGGCAGGTATAGAAAGAATACCCCCGATGAGGGTGTGGAATGACTGCTCCATATGAAATGATTTAGATATGCAAAGATAATCGAATTGGCGTGAGTTTAGTCTATCCCGATTATATAATCGCCCAGTTCTTTTATTTCCGTAGGTTGGTGCGAAGTGAAAAGGATTGTCTGACCGGTGTTTTGCCGGTGCTGCCGGATAACCTGCATAATGCGGGCGGTTAGTTCTTTGTCTAATCCTTTAAAAGGTTCATCAAGTAATAGGAGGGGAGCCGGGTAGGCTAATGCGCGGGCAATAGCGGCTCGTTGTTGTTGTCCGTAGCTGCTCTCTTCCGGCAGGCGGTCTTCCAGGCCTGTGAGTTCCATTTGCTCTATCCATAAAGCGGCTATCCGGGTTGCCTCTGTCCGGCTCATCCGGCCGGCCAGTGGTAGGGCTATGTTTTCCGTAAGGCTCAGGTGAGGCAGTAAGCGGGGGTTCTGGAATACATTGCCGGTTTGTCCGGGGAGGTTTACTATTTCTCCCTGATCCGGTTTTAATAAACCGTTCAATAGAGAGAGTAAAGTTGTTTTTCCTTTACCCGAGGGTGCGGATAAACCGGTAATCTTTCCGGGTCGGATTTCCTGTGTAAAATGCCTGATAACGGGAGTGTCTCCATATTGAAAGGATACATCTCTGAAATAAACAGGTTCATGTATAGTATCGTTTAGCCGTGTAGAGCCGTTTCTTGCTTTTCCGTATTTAATGCGTGGAGACCAGCTGCGTAACTTTCCGATACCCCTATCGGCTATAAAACTGACCAGAACGGCTATGGCTGTCCAGGCCAGTAATTCCGGAATAGAGATAAATAGTTGTGCTTTTTTCATTTCGCTTCCGATACCGGAAGAGCATTGCGATAGTACTTCTCCCATGATAACCGCGCGCCAACCAAATCCGGTTGCTGTAGCCAGTCCGCTGTAAAGGAATGGCTTTACTTGTGGATAACAAATTTGCGTGAAATAATTGTAACGGCCGATATGGAATAGTTTGCCCATTTGGCGTAACTCTTTATCCGCATGAAGGATACCCTGGGTGAGATTTTCTGCAAGGATAGGAAACATGGTGATGAATCCGATCAACAGGGGGATCATTTCGGGCGTAAGGAATAATAAGGCCAGTAAAATAAACGAGATGACCGGAACCGAGCGCATAATGCTTAACAACGGACGGAACAGTTCGTAAATAAGGGGTTGGCGGGCAAACAATAGAGCAAAAAGAGTGGCTGGTACAAACGAGAGGCAAATCCCGCGAATCCACCTTCCTATGGTTACCAGCAGCGAGTAATAAAAATTGCCGGAAGTGAGTAATTCTACGAGCGATTGTGCCAACGCGGGCAGGGTGGGAAACAGGAAGGGGTTGTTCATGGACATAGCGATCAGTTGCCATATGCACAAGAGCAACCCGATAGAAAAAAGATATGTAATCTTCTGCTTCATCTGTTTTCTTTAAAAAATGATTCTTCCGGCAACTGTCCTCCTATAGCCCGGGGTTCATATTGATAAATCAACTGAAGAAACTCCCGGATATCGTCTTCTATTTCCCGGGTTGTTAGGTAGCGGATGTTGCATCGTTGTATACTTCCGGGGGTGAGTACACCAGCAGGAAAGATTTCTTTCTGTTCCAGTATCCGGATCGTTTCATCCGGGTATTCATTGGCAAACTGTGCGGATGCAGCCAGTTCACAGTCTATACTCTCTCTGAGTGCATCTATCGACGGGTGATATAGAATAGCGGTTTGTGGAAAACCGGTCGTATTTCCGTCCGGTGAATTCAGGTCTGCTATGATTGTAAAGGTACTGTCCTTTTGTAAAACCATGGAGAGATAAGGTTCTGCCAGTACAGCCCGGTTGATTTTTCCGGCGTATATTCCCTGTACAATTTCCCTGACTGTGGGATAGGTATAATTGTATGGATAGAGCAATCCGTTCTTTTCACAAAAATACCGGGTCAGGATGTCGGGAGTGGTACCGGCTCCAAACACATAGAGGGAATGGCCGGTGGAAAGTGTCCGGCTGCTTTCTGCCAGATATAAATTACCCCATACCGGGCAGCCGGCTACCCGGTATTTAATTTTTTTTGTTATATAGATTGGCTGCGCTTATCATGGGTAAGGCGGCTATTTCCGCTTTATGGGAGATAAGGATAGCCTGCATCTGTTCCGGAGAGTCTATGATCGTAACTTCTACTTTCCGGCCGTCTATTACAGGTGGTTTATTGAGCCACGAAGCAAAAGCTATAGCGGTAGGTCCTCTTAATACAGCTACACGGATAGTTGTTTGCTCCTGTGATACTTTCCGGTTACAGGCAGTGAGCAGAAAAAGAGATAATACAAGTAGATATATTGTTGTTTTGTACATGTTTCAGCTGTGAGAGGTATCTCTATAAAACAATTATAGGATGTCTCACGACATCCTGTAATCAATTATGTTAACCTTAAATCTAATACTATTATGAAAAAACCACATTGCAAAAATAGAAATGTTAAATATACTACCAAAGTAATATATGTTAATGTGACTTTGTTAATAGCCAAATAATGTTACGTTCCTTAAAACTTTATTCAATAGAGCAAAATTCTGCTAAATTTAACATTTCAATTGCAATAAATTATATGTGTGGGAAAGAAGGTCCGGTGAGGAATGAAAGGGTATAAAACAATTAAAGGCTGTCTCACGACAACCCCTAACCAAACTTTGTTAACCTTAAATCTAATACTATTATGAAAAAACCACGATGCAAAGATAGAGGTTTTTACAAATCTGACAAGTGTAAAAATGCTAAAGAATGTTGTATACCCTATAACAAATTGTAAATATAAAAGAGAGGCATTCCTCCCGGAACACTTCTCTCAAAGTTAAATCTATTGTTTATTTGTCGCCATATCCCGGATTTTGCGGGAATTTGGCTCCTGTATTAGGGTCGATAATGGTTTGTGGGATAGGCCATAGCTGTTGATAGTCTTTCATATGGTCAGACCTGAAGTTGTATTTCACTGTACGTTCTTTTAATTTTCCAAACCGTAGCAGGGTAAAGCGACGTAATTCTTCACCAATCAGTTCACGGATACGTTCATCAAGCAGGAAATCTTCTGTTACATCACTTGCTGCAATTGAAGAAGCTCCTGCACGTTCACGTACTTTGTTGATCGATTTGGCTGCTCCTTCTTTATTGTTTTGCAGCAATTGGGCTTCGGCTTTTAACAGATATGTTTCAGCCAAACGGAATTTTATCCGGTCTTTGTTTAATCCATTATAACTTAAATCTTCTTTTTTTCCGTAGAAGAATTTTGTAACAGCAGGGAATATTTTTCCGGGTATTTTGAATGTGTCATGTGGTAACACCTTTGTACCGTACAATTTATTATCCGGGTCATTATAATACCAGTTTCTTTTTATATTATGTTCGGAGTTGCGGATATCGGTTGGGTCATAAAAATCCTCCTTTTCGTTCCACCAATCCAGGGGTACAAGTTGTGCCAATCCACGTCCGCCCAGCGTGTCTGCCAATACAAAACCATTTACTTCCCAATATTTAGGTACCCATGCCCGGCGTGTCCAGTCTTCGCTGGCTCCCCCACCACCTGTTGTATTGTATTCCAGCGGCATAATCCAGATGGTTTCTTTGTTTCCGTTGGTTCTTCTGGCGTTGTATTCAATAAACAGGTCGGAGAAAACATCTCCGGGTTCATCTGTGGCAACACCAAAACGGTTTTCCATAAGTTCGAATTCTTTGGATTCGATTACCCTTTCGGCTGCTGCTTCTGCTTCTCTGGGCATTCCGGCCATTAAGTAAATTTCAGCCAGCAGGTGTTCTGCGGCCCAGCGGGTTAATCTGCCCGGAACAACCTGATCGGGTTTTTCAGGTAGTTTGGAGGCTGCAAATTTCAGGTCTTCGATCATATGGCCCAGTACCTCGGCTTTGGGTGTACGTGTAAAGTCAAGACGGAAATTTTCTTCTACTTTGTCTACATAAGGTACATCGCCATACAGATAACCCAGATACCGGTATGCATAGGCCCGGAAAAACCTGGCTTCGGCCTGATACTTCTCTTTATCTTCCGGTTTATCCCATTTTACATCCGTTTCGGAGTATTGCAGGATAATGTTAGCAGATGCAATCATACCATAGGAATAGTTCCAGAAACTATTTACATAATGGTCCGCGGAGGTGTAAACCAGATTCTCATGATTGACGAGTGACCCGTCTTTATGGCCGGCAAATACAATATCGGTAGAGATTTGTAGTGTTTCGTAGGGGCATGCCTGTGCATGAGAGGTAAAACTACCTCCCCAGGTGTTGTATTCCGAACGGGCTAAACCATATAATCCGGTTATTCCTACTTCGAATCCGTAAGAGGTAGTATAAGTATTTTCCGGTGCTAAATCTTTTTTCAGGTCTTCCGTAAGAAAATCGGAGCAACCTGCCGTTAATAATGAAGCTGCTAAAACAGCTGTAACTATTTTTTTCATCGTGTTTTCCTTTTATATTAATTAGAAAGTAAGATTTAATCCGAACATATAAGAACGGGTAGAAGGATAAGTATGAATCATGTTACTGTATTCAACTGCTCCGCTTTCACTTAACATCATATCATTACCGTCAAAATTGAGTGCGTTTTTGATGTTACTGAACGTATAGAGGTTGTTTACACTTACATTTACATTCAATGCGGAAATACCTATTTTATTGAGTACATTTTTATTGAATGTATATCCCAGTGTGATGTTCTTTATCTGTACATAATTCATTTTTTTGTAGAAACTATGTTTCTCGAAAGGAACATATATAGACGATGTCGCATTGTTTGTAGGATTTTCGGGAGTCCAGTATTCCATTCCACTGATATAGTTAAAGTCGGGCATCCAACGGTCCAGGTTCTTATCATGTAATTCTTTGGTTTGTCCGAAAACGCCATTTAGAAGCAATGATAAATTGATGTTTTTATAACGGAACTGGTTACCCATAGACATCAGGAAACCGGGCATTTTGGAACCGATAATTACTCTGTCTTCGGAATCTATTTTCCCATTTTTGTCTGTATCTCTTAGTTTTGCCGAGCCGGGAACGGCTCCTTTCTGCACTTTGGCTGCTTCTGCTGCTTCATGTTGCTGCCAGGTACCAATTACTTCGTAATCATAGAATACCCGTAACGGTTTTCCGATAAACCATTTATTAGAAATATCATCTTCGCCGTCTCCGCGTAGTTCGATGATCTTATCACGGTTTAATGAGAAGTTTACATTCGAACTCCATATGAAATCTTTTGTATCTACATTGATTGAGTTGATCATAAATTCAACTCCTATATTTCTTGTTTCCCCGATGTTATCCATGATAGAGCGATATCCGTTCATTACAGGAACTGTACGGCTCATTAGCAGATCAGTGGTGTTGGAAACATAGAAATCGAAATTTCCGGACAAACGGCCCTGAAAAAGACTAATATCCACACCGGCATTAATAGTACGTGTGGTTTCCCATTTCAGGTTTGGATTGCCCACCGCATTGCTGTGTAAGTAAGAACCATTAACAATGGTACCATCCCCCCAAATGTATTTAGCCAGAGAAAGTCTGTTGAGTGTCTGGTAAGGTTTGATCGCCTGGTTACCGTTAGAACCCCATGAGGCACGAACTTTTAGCATATCCACCCACCCGGCTGTAAAGAAATCTTCCGAAGAAAGGTTCCATGCGGCTGCGATAGAGGGGAAGAATGCATATTTGTTGTTGGCACCAAATGCAGAGTAGCCGTCCGAACGGGCAGTAAATGTAAACATGTATTTGTTGGCATAGGAATAATTTATCCTTCCCATGTATGACATCATGGATGTTTCGTCGAGTTCGGATTTTACTTCAATATTCTTTTCAGCTCCTTTCATATTGTGATAGCCGGAGTCGTCGTTTACAAAACTTTCTCCTTGTTGTTCCGCATACTTTCTATTGGTTTCCTGAATACTGTAAAGTGCGGTTACATCCAGTTTATGCGCACCAAACGTTTGGTTATATTTCAGGATATTTTCCCAGGTATAATCATAATAATGAGTGTTTTTAATAATTGCCTGTCCGTCTTTGGGCCTGCCAACCAGTGTGTTTCTGCCATAATAAATACCATAGTTGGTGTTATTATAGTTATATCCCAGATTAGTTCTGAATGTCAATCCGTCTACCGGTAGTTTAATATCAGCAAAAGTAGAAATGAATACCGTACGGGTAGTCCTGTCGTTGTCTGCATTCAGATTGGCCAAAGGATGCGAGAACAGGGTAAGACTCATCGGATAATCTTCGTAGTTTCCGTCATCATTGATATGGATTCCATAAGGACTCATTTTCAAACCGGCTTCGATTTTTGTTAATATACCTCCGGTTTCGCTGGTACCTCTGGTATCGCGTTGAGTAGCCTGTGTACCTACTCCGACAGTAAGCCAGGAGTTAAATGTCTGAGTCAGGTTGACTGTTACATTGGTGCGGGATGAACCTGTTCCTTCTACAATACCGTCCTGGTTCATATGCGAAACAGAGGCCATATAAGTAGTAAAGTCTGTTCCGCCTGATACACTTACCTGGTGGCTGTGAATGAGTGCTTTTCCGAACATAACATCCTGCCAGTCTGTTTCATTTCCAAGTTTAAAATTTTCCCGTTCATTTGGATTCAGAATCGATTCGACCGAAACGTCTTCGATTTTTTCAACTCCCTGTTTCAGGCGGTAATGATTTCGTCTGTATTGATTGTATTCCGCTCCGTTCATCATATTTAGCCGGCGTTCCGGTTCCTGCATACCGATTTGTCCTTTGTAGCTAACAGTAGGTGCGCCTTTTTCCCCTTTTTTAGTTTGGATAAGGATTACCCCGTTTGACCCACGTGACCCATAAATAGCAGCGGCTGACGCATCTTTCAATACGCTCAGGCTTTCAATTACATCCGGGTCAATATCATTCAATGAACCATTATAAGGAATTCCGTCCAGAACCACTAACGGTGAATTGTCTGCAGTAAGCGAATTTTCACCCCGTACACGTATCATCTGGTCGGCTCCCGGTTGTGCTTTTCCGGAGTTGATAGAAAGCCCCGATACCTGTCCGGCCAGTTTATCCATCAGGTTGTTGGTCGATACCATTTGTAGTTTGGATGCATCGACTGATACGATACCTCCGGTTAAGTCGCTTTTGCGCTGTGAACCGTAACCTACTACCACTACCTCGTCGAGTGCTTCGGAAGATTCAGCCATTTGAATGTTGATAATGGATTGACTACCCACCGTCACTTCCTGCGAATCGTATCCGATGTAAGAGAATACCAGGGTGCTTCCAACTATTACATCCAGTGAGTAATTTCCGTCGATGTCAGTAATATCGCCGGTGTTCTGTCCTTTAATCAGGATACTAACCCCGATAAGAGGTATACCATAACTGTCTGTTACCTGTCCCGAAACTTTGGTGACTTTTTCCTGCGAAGAAACAGGTGCGGGTTCATTTTTCCTGTAAAGGATCACCTGTCTGTCTACAATCCGGTATCCGGCATTTGTGCCGGCTACGAGATGATCCATGATCTCATGGATTGTACCGTTTTCAATTTTTTGTGTAACCTGTCTGTTCAGTTCAAGGGCGTTGTTGCTATAAAAAAAGATGAACTCGCTGACAGATTCAATTTCCTGGAATACTTCCTGTAAGGACTTATTCCCCGTTGATAGGCGAATCTCTGCCGTCTGTGCATACGTACCGGTGGCGGCCCGGCCATATATACCTAAAATAAATAGAAACACGGATAGTTTCATGATACGGATAATTTTACACAATCCTCCGGGAGGATTGAAGTTGATTGTGATTAATTTCATGCCGTTGAGTGTTTTTTGATTTTAAATTTATAAGGAAGATTTTTTGTCGGATTCTGCCGGAAACCATAAGGAATGCTTTCCGGATTTTTTTGTGTTATGTTTTCATGGGCGTTTTATTTAGAGGGTTAGACAATGATTTTTAACTGATTCTCGTTGATTATATATTTGATTGGCGTTGTAACAGAGATTATCTCAAGCAGATCTTTTATGTTTTCTTTTAAATCCAGTTTTCCGCTAACCTGTATCTGTTGGGTTTGTACGGTATCGTATTCGATCTGTACATTGTAATAGCGTTCAATTTTTTGTATAAGAGTAGTTAATGATTCATCTTTCAGGTATAGATAACCGTTTTTCCAACTTATGAATTCATTTACATCAACCTGTTGCAAACTAATATCATTTGTGTTTTTGTCTAATACGTATCGTTGATGAGGAGCGATTGTTCTGACCTCTTTTGTACCGGTTGATTGTATGTTTACTTTTCCCGTAGCCAAAACGACGGATTGCTCCCTGTCGTTCTTATAGGCACTTACATTGAAAGAGGTACCCAGTACGGATATTTCCAGTAAATCTGTTTTGATAATAAAAGGTGCTTCTTTGTTTTGTGCAACCTCCAGGAAAATTTCTCCTTCCACATATATTTCCCGTTTGTTAGCTGCAAAGTGAGCCGGGTATACAAGGCGGGTACCGGAATTTACCCAAACACGGGTACCGTCGTTCATGGTTATCCGGGTACTTTTTCCGTAGGGTACATGCAGTTGTAACCATTGCGGAGCGGTATTATCTATTGTTTTTTCCACTTCATGGCCGTTTACCCTGAACTCTCCCGTTTCGTCATGCACTAACTCTACATTGTCGTTGTTGAGTTCCAGTAATTCATTATCCGGTAATATAAGGGTGATGTTGCCGGAAGCAGGATTACTCTCAGGCAGAGTTTGCATAATAGAAAGAAAATCGGTTTCCTCTGTCTGGTTCTTGAACTGGCGGCTGTAATAGATATAGGTAAGGGGAAGTAATAACAGGATGATAAGGGCTGCATACTTGACCGGCAGCCGGAAACTGAAGGCTCTCTTTTGTGCGACAGGTTTACACTGTGCCTGTATCTGCTCCCACATTTTACTTTGGGTTTCAGGGGGTAACTCTTCTTCACGGATGAGTAACCGGCTGAAGATTTGAAGTAACGGATAGCGTGATAAATCTTCTTTTTCTTTGGAAGAGGATTTGAGCCACTCAACGAAATCGTTATCGCCGGGCCGTGTATGAGGTGTTCTTTGGTTGAAAGTATGTTTGTGTTTTTGATCTGTCATGGGTTTAATTTTATAGAAGACGAATGGAACTCTCTATTTGTACTCACATGTAGTAAAAAAAAGAAAAAATATTTTATACCAGCATTGAAAGGAACAGTGAGGGATTTATTTCAGAACGTATTTTTCCATCGCCCGGTGAATCAGGTTGCGGGTAGATTGGTAATTGATGTTTAACAGGGCTGCAATTTCTTCGTACGACATTTCTGCGCTGTACCGCAGGTATACTGCTTCTTTCTGGCGTTCGGACAGTAGGCTCAATACGTGGTCAAACTGTTCTTTTATGCTTTCGGAATCTTCTTCCCCGCCGGTGTCGTTGTATTCGAAATGAACATGAAAAGGGATTTCCTCAGAGGAAAGATAAGTTATTTTCTCCCGTTGCCTTAGTGCATCAATGAGGATATTTTTCAGTGTTTGGAAAAGATAGAAAAGCGGATTTATTACCTCCGGTAGTTTGGAGCGGTTTTGGTGTAAGCGGATGAATAGTTCCTGAATGGAATCTTTTACTAACTCTTCATCCTGTACAAATTTGATTCCGTAGCGGTAGAGGCGTTCAGAGAAATCCCGGAACAGTTTGGCAAATGCCTGCTGATCTCCTTCCCTGAATTGAGTCCAGAGAATATTTTCATCGGCGTATTTGGACTGTTCTGGTTTCATTTTGACGTTAAGTTTATAAAAATAAAGAAATAGATCTGAAATCGTTCCAGGGTTTAACCGGGGATCGCACCGGAACTGATATTTTCTTTTTGAAAGTGAAACCGGCAGTTCTTATGCGATCCCCGCTTTCGCGGGGAACGATTTGTTCTATTATCCGGATCAGATGCCCAGAGAAACTTTGATCTGATTGATCTTTTCTTCGGCAGCCTCACCGGCAGCCGGTAGTTCTTCCAGACTGTTTACTTTCGAGTGAACTTCGCAATAGAATTTAATTTTTGGCTCGGTTCCCGAAGGACGGATAGACACCTTTGTGCCGTCTTCCGTAAAGTACTGAAGAACATTGGATGTAGTAGGCATATCCAGTGTTACTGTTTCATTGTCGGCATAGCTGATACCTTTCAGGGATGCATAGTCGTAAAAGAAGGTTACTTTCGAACCGGCAATCTCTGTCAACGGATTTTCGCGATAGTTTTTCATCATCGCTTCAATCTCTTCGGCTCCGCTTTTTCCTTTTTTCACTACGGAAATACCTTTTTCTTTAGAGAATCCGTATTCTACATAGATTTGTTGCAGCAACTGGTACATGGTCAGATTCTGATCTTTTGCCCAGGCAGCAATCTCTGCCAGGATCGCACAGGCTGATACGGCATCTTTGTCGCGAACGAAATCTTCGCACAGGAAACCGTAGCTTTCTTCGCCACCACCGATAAAGGCTTTTTTACCTTCATTCTTTTTCATGATGTCGGCAATCCATTTGAAACCGGTATATACATCGTAAATCTCAACACCGTTCTTTTCTGCAATCGTTTTGATCAGTTCGGTAGTTACGATTGTTTTAACAACATATTCTTTTCCCTGTATTTTGCCTAACTCTTTCCAGCGGGTGATCAGGTAGTAAACAAACAACAGGGCTGTCTGGTTACCATTGAGCAGTACCCATTCGCCTTCGTTATTTTTAACAGCGGCCCCCACACGGTCGGCATCCGGGTCGGAAGCCAATACCAGTTCGGCATCTGTTTCTTTTACTTTTTCAACAGCCATAGCCAGCGCAGCCGGCTCTTCCGGGTTGGGAGAAATTACTGTCGGGAAATCGCCGCTTACCACATCCTGTTCCGGCACATGGATAATGTTTGTAAATCCGAAAGCTTTTAATGTTTCCGGCACAATTACTACACCTGTACCATGGATCGGAGTGTAAACGATCTTCATGTCTTTATGACGTTCGATTGAATCTTTGGAAAGGGAAATCGTGGTCAGGTCAGCAATATATTGTTCGTCCACTTCTTTACCGATAATTTCGATCAGGTCTTTGTTGGCTTTGAAATTGATATCAGCCGCATTCCGTATTTTGTTTACTTCGGCAATCGTGTTGCGGTCGTGTGGAGCAATCATCTGCGCACCGTCGTCCCAATAGGCTTTGTATCCGTTGTATTCTTTCGGATTGTGCGAAGCTGTCAGGATAATACCACTCTGGCAACCCATTTTACGGATTGTGTATGACATTTCCGGAGTGGGGCGCAGGCTTTCAAACATATATACTTTGATGCCGTTGGCAGAGAAAATATCTGCTGAAATATCTGCAAATTTCCGGCTGTTGTTTCTACAGTCGTAACCGATCACTACTTTGATCTGTTCCAGATCGGCAAACTCTTTTTTCAGGTAGTTGGATAATCCCTGTGTAGCAGCTCCTACCGTGTAGATGTTCATACGGTTTGTTCCTACTCCCATGATACCCCGTAAACCTCCGGTTCCGAACTCAAGGTCTTTGTAAAAGGCTTCGATCAGATCAGTTGGGTCTTCGTTGTCAAGTAATGCCTGTACTTCTTTCCGGGTTTCTTCGTCATAACTATCAGAAAGCCAGATTTGAGCTTTACTTTTTACTAATTCCAATAATTCGTTATTCTCCATTTGCGTTTTATTAATTCGTTATTGAAAATCTTTCTTATTTATATAACCTGTTAAGTAAACAAATGTATGCGATTTTATCTTTTTAAACAATAATTACTCTTTATATTTTTTATGTTCTTTAATTAGTGCACCATAAAAAAAGGCTGTTTCATAGTATTGAAACAGCCTTTTCTATAGGGTTTTGTCTCCGGATTATTTACTTGGAGAGTAATTTCTGTTCAGGTGATCCACAACTTCCTGAGTAATATCATAAACCTGGTCGGCAATGATGATGTTATCGCCCATACTGTTGCTGAAAATAACCTGGTATCCTTTGGTTTTATTATACAGGTTCATCTGTACAACTAATGAGTCACGCAATTGTGAGATCAGTTTTTGTTGTTCGTTCATTAACTCATTAGAGTACTGTGTTTCCAGGTTTTGAAGCTCTTCCTGCTTTTTCATCAGGCGTTCGTGCTCCTGTTCTGCCCGTTCGCGGGTAAGGAATGCGTTGTTGTCAATTTTGCGCTGGAAGTCAGCCGCCTCGTTTCTGAGGATATTGGAACGTTGTCCGATTACAGCGCGGTAGTTCTCTTCCTTACTCATCAACACTTCATTCAGGTCCTTATAATAGTTGTAATTCATAAGGAGAGAATCCATATTTACATAAGCAATAGGAAGTACTCCACTTATTTCTTCTCCTGTTGTAAAAGAGGCACCTGGTGTATACGATTCTTTTTTGTTCGAAAACTGCATAATAAACAAAATCAATACTGCGACACCCAGTACACCATCAATCATGTAGTTAATGTTCTCCATAAAGTTTAACTTTAAAATCTCTATATTATATTTCTATTTCTTTCAGACGTTCTTCCAGAGTCTTATGGCTCAACCTCTCCCGGTCCTGTGTTTTTGCACAAGAAATACCTTTGGCTGCCAGTGCTCTGTTGCCACCGATATGTAAGTTTGGAAACGTTCCGTTTTTCTTACAAATGATCTTAATGGACAGCAAAGATACACAAACAACAAGAATAATAAGTGTTATCAACAATGTTGTAAGCATTTTCTTTTATATTTGTGGATGCAAATATAAGAGTTTAAGTGATTTCATAGTATCATTTTGGTAGAATATTCTACAATTTTTCATATAAAGCTCTTTGTTTTGTGGTGATATTAACGTTAAAGCAACATCTATAATACATTATAACATTATGAGTATAACAGATTTAAAACCGGAAATCGTATGGAAGTTTTTCCATGAAGTGACACAAGTACCAAGACCTTCTAAAAAAGAAGGTAAAATCATTGCTTATCTGGAGGATTTTGCCCGCAGGTATAACCTCGCTATAAAGAAAGATGCTGTGGGTAATATTCTGATCTCTAAACCGGCAACTCCGGGTTATGAAGACCGGGCTACTGTTATTTTGCAGTCGCACATGGATATGGTATGTGAGAAAAATAATGATACGGTTCATGATTTTGATACTGAACCCATTGAAACCGTTATAAACGGTGAGTGGTTGTGTGCTAAGGGTACAACACTGGGTGCCGATAATGGTATTGGTATGGCGGCCGAACTGGCTTTACTGGCTGCGGACGATATAGAGCACGGACCTATAGAATGCCTGTTTACAGTGGATGAAGAAACCGGATTGACCGGAGCAAAAGCCCTGGAAAAAGGGTTTATGAGTGGTGAGATTCTGCTGAATCTGGATAGTGAAGATGAAGGGGAAATCTTTATGGGATGTGTAGGTGGTAAAGGTACGATAGCGGAATTCACTTATGAACCCTGTGATACCGATCCGGCACTGGTTTATTTCCGTATGGATGTGAAAGGGCTGAATGGTGGACACTCCGGGGGCGAGATACACAAAGGATTGGGTAATGCCAATAAAATACTGGCACGCTTCCTTTATCTGCTGAAACGGGATTATCGTTTTGCACTTTGCTCGATTGACGGAGGTAATCTGCATAACGCAATTGCCCGTGAGGCGCATTGTGTGATCGGTTTATCTGCCGGCGATAAAGAGAAAGTAAGGGTGTTGCTGAATGTATTTGCTGCGGATATAGAGAATGAATTGAAACGGGTTGACCCGAATGTAACTATTTCTATGGAGTCGGCAGACCGTCCGGCAAAATGTATGGATACTGTTTCGGCTATTAAACTGATCGATGCTTTACAGGCATGTCCGCATGGGGTAATAGGGATGAGCCATGATATAGAAGGACTTGTGGAAACCTCTACTAATCTGGCATCGGTGAAAATGAAAGACGAAAACAAAGTGGTAGTAGGTACCAGCCAGCGTAGTTCTATCGAGTCGCGTAAAGAAGAGATCGCTAACCAGGTAGGCGCAGTTTTTGAACTGGCTGGCGCGGAAGTTGCTTATGGCGACGGGTATCCGGGCTGGGCACCGAATCCGGACTCTAAAATACTGAAAGTGGCACAGGAAACGTATCATAAATTATTTAATAAGGATGCAAAAATCATGGCTATCCACGCCGGACTGGAATGCGGACTTTTCCTCGAAAAATATCCTTATCTGGATATGATCTCTTTCGGTCCGACTATGCGGGATGTGCATTCACCCAATGAACGTTTACTGATCCCAACCGTAGACCTTTGGTGGGAGCACTTACTGGAATTATTGAAGAATATTCCGGTGAAGGCTTAAAAATATATTTATTCCCGGACCAAGTCCGGGAATTTGCTAAATCTAACAAATACACACTTTATGGAATCACCAGACCTAGCCTTTCAGAATGTTGAAAGTAAAATAATAGTTCTTAGAGAACAGAATATTATTCTGGACCATGATGTCGCTCAATTATATGGAGTAGAAACGAAACGTGTGAATGAAGCTGTCAAAAATAATCCCGATAAATTTCCGGAAGGATATGTGTTTCTTGTGAACGAGGAAGAACTTATTTATTTGCGGTCGAAATTTTCGACCACAAATACAAGTAAAAAAACCCGGGTTTTACCAAAAGCTTTTACAGAACGGGGACTCTATATGCTGGCTACTATTTTAAAAGGCGCTATAGCAACCCGTACAACCATTGCAATCATAGAAACATTTACAAAAATAAGAGACCTTTCTTCTACTATTTCGGAATTAACATTTACTGAAGACAGGCATGTACAGAAATCTTTACTTAAAAAAAGTAGTGAGTTAATAACTGATTTGGTAGGAAATAACTCTCAAATTATAAAATCTGAAACTACGATAGAATTAAATTTAGCTGTGTTAAAACTAAAACATACTATTAAAAGAAACAAAACCTAAAGATGAAACGCCGGTACTATTCTCTTTTCATTTTCTTTTTATTCTCTGTTATATGTGTGGCACAACAACCTTTCCGGGTGATGTGGTATAATGTGGAGAATCTTTTTGACACATATGATGATCCGGCTACCCGGGATGATGAATTTACTCCTTCCGGAAACCGGTATTGGTCTCCTAAACGATACTATCATAAATTACAGCAACTGGCTAAAGTGATTGTCTCTGCCGGTGAATGGGATACTCCGGCTCTGGTGGGTTTGTGTGAAGTAGAAAATGATTCGGTATTGATTCATCTGTTAAACCGTACTCCGTTAAGGCAACAACAGTATCGTTATTGTATCGCTGATACACAGGATGAACGGGGTATCCGGACAGCATTATTATACCAACGGGATAAATTCAGGTATTTAGGAGAGAGTAGTATTGATCTTACTGCCGGAGGGAGTGGCAGAAGAACCCGGGATCTGCTGCATGTATGGGGCGAAGTTATAACCGGTGATACACTGGATGTGTTACTGGCCCATTTCCCTTCCCGTTACGGGGGAGAACGGGAAAGCGAAGGCCGCCGGTTGTATGCTGCTAACCGTACAAGGGCAGTTATTGATTCTCTGGTATCTGTCCGTTCTTCTCCCTACATACTTCTTATGGGCGATTTAAATGACGAACCAAACAATAAGAGTGTTAAACATGTTCTGGTGGGAAATGATTTGTATAATATGAAACCTTTTTCAGCGAATCAAGCTGTAACCGGAACCCATAAATACCAGGGACAATGGAGCCAACTGGATCATCTGATTGTGAACGGGTTATTTTTGGAACCCTCTTCTCCTTTTCAACTACAGGAAGGTTCTGTTCGTATCCTGACAAATCCTTTTCTGCTAACTCCGGATAAAACCCACGGCGGAGTACGTCCGAAACGAACCTATTACGGTTTCCGGTATGAAGGTGGATATAGTGATCATTTACCCCTTATTGCCGACTTTTTGTTATCTTTGTCTGAAAGATGATTCAGTTTATGATGCGTTTATATAAATTCCTGTTTGTTTATTTTACACTGTTCTGTTTTTTCTGTCCTTTGCAGGCACAGGAGTTGCGGAATCCGTTTAATTTCCCCATCCTTCTAAGTGGAAATTTTGGTGAGTTACGGAATAATCATTTTCATTCCGGGATTGATTTTAAAACCCAGGGGGTAGAAGGTAAACCTATTTATGCGGTTGCCGACGGATATGTGTCGCGTATATCCGTAAGTCCTTATGGTTATGGTCATGCCCTTTATCTGGATCATCCGGAAGGTATAACTACCGTATATGGGCATTTACTGAAATACAATCCGGCGATCGCAGCTTATGTAAGAGAGAATCAGTATGAGCAGGAGTCCTTTACAATCACGCTTTATCCCGAACCGGAACGGTTCCCGGTAAAAAAGGGGGAATTGATTGCCTATGCCGGTAATACCGGTAGTTCTGGAGGCCCTCATCTTCATTTTGAAGTCAGGGATACAGCAACAGAAGAACCTATGGACCCTATACCTTATTATAAGGATGCGATTAAAGATACCCGGCCTCCGAAAATACAGGGTATAATGATCTATCCTTTTGAAGGAAGGGGCATGGTGAACGGAAGCAGCTGCCCTGTCGAATTAAAACCGGTAACCGATAAAGCCGGAAACGTCTCTCTGACACAAAAGATAGAAGCCTGGGGGGATATAGGTATCGCTGTAAAGGCCTATGATTATATGGATAATACAGCTAATATTTATGGAGTAAAATCCATTCTCCTGCAGGTTGATACAACCATACTGTTCCGGAGTTATATTGACCGGTTTGCTTTTAGTGAAACCCGGTATCTGAATAGTTTTGTTGATTACCATGAATGGCGGGAAAACCGTTCGTTTTTTATGAAAAGTTTTGTGGAACCGGGTAATAAACTACGTTTTATAGAAAGTATCAACAGGGGTATTATATTTGTTCAGGAAGAAAGGGAGTATACATTGACTTACCGTCTGGCGGACGACTATGGGAATGAGGCAACTTTACGGTTTGTTATTACAGGGAAAGAAACGCCCGTTTCGGCTCCGGAAACCACAGGGCGGGCCTATTTTCATTGGAAAAGCGATAATCAGTTTGGAGCTAAAGGTGTACGGTTAATGATACCGAAATATAGTCTGTATGATGATATTTATTTTAAGTATCAGGTGAAAGAGGATAGCCAGGCATTAGCTGCAACTCATATCCTGCATGATAAATGGGTTCCGTTGCATCAACCGGCGCGGCTCTCTATCCGGTTGCAGACAGATACGCTTGAGAATAAAGAACAGTTGGGTATGGTACGTATGCAAAAGGGCAAACCAATCTGGGTAGGTGGTAAATACCGTGAGGGTTGGATCGATGCCGATATCCGTGATTTTGGTTCGTATACGATCCGGCAGGATACCAAAGGGCCTGTTATAACTCCTGTGAATAAGGATAAATGGGCGGCTAAAAGTGAGATAACTATCCGGGTTTCCGATAATCTGAGCGGATTGAATACATACCGTGGAGAGATAGACGGCAACTTTGTACTTTTTGAACATGACGGCAAGTCCGGAATACTTTCCTATCCGTTACATAGCGACGGCCTATCCCGCGGAAAGCATACCTTAACCCTTACCGCCACAGATGCCTGCGGAAATGTTACAGAATACACAGATTCTTTTTCCTGGTAAGGGATAAAAAGCTACATCCTAATCCATTTTCTTACTGCTGGTAGGAAAACTTTCGATATACTATGAGCCGGAAGGCATTTATACTACGAGGTATGTGCGGCTACACTACGAGCCGTGAAGTAATACACTACGAGGCGCGAAAAATTAGACTACGAGCCGCTTGTATGCTACTTTATTTATCCTTAGAAACTGACTGAAAAGAGTGCTTCGGCCTGTACGTTCCCGTGATTAACCGGATTAATTACCCGGATGCCTAATGAAATGGGGTAATCCAGCCGGAAGATATTCCAGTCGCAGATAAGATCCGCACCGTATGCACTTTGATTAGTCCATTCTGCACCTTTCGAACTTTGGGTACGTGCGATGTCGTAAAACAGGTTTGTACGTACCCGTTTGATATAGGCAAGTGATCCCAGGCTAAAATCCGGACAGAAAAGCGAGAATGCATAATCGCCCCGCAGTAAATACTGCTGGTAATTCCGGTAGTTATAATTGTATCCCCGGGGAGTTTCCAGGCAATGGGTGGGCAGAAACATCGCTTTGTTCTGTGCCGGTTGGTATTGGTAGCCGGTCCGTAACATCAGGCTGTGATTACGCAGGATACCCGGCCAGTAGGTAATAAGGCGGGCCGCATACAGATCGCTGTAATTCTCTGTCTGGAAAGGGGTATGCAGGTATTGAAGCCGCAACTGGTATCCCCATTTCGGCAGAATATCTTTCTGTGCCATTTTCCGGTAGCGGTAAAACCGGAGTTCGGCTAACAGATACTGGAAATCACGGAGCTTTCCACTGCGAATCTGTTGGTATTTATTATTTGTATAGTAATAGGTAAGAGCGGGTTGAAGTCCCTGTACATAATGGTTGTGGGTGAAATTAAAGGGAATATATACTTTTGCCTCGGCCTCAAACCGTTTTCTTCCCGGGTGTGTATAGTTTAATCCGCTTGACTCCGCCAACCAGTACATATTGAATGCATTTCCCCCGTAATCGGCTTCCAGTTCGAACACCGGATACCAGCCCATGTAAGTAAACGAAAGTTTACCGTGCATCTCTTTGTCTTTGTAATAAAATCCGGCCTGTGTAATAGCAGTGTTGAGTTGGTTCTGGGAAATAACAGTAGCTCCCGGTTTCACAATGGTTGTGAAATCGTCCGTATTCAGGTTGATCGCATCGTTTACATCATAATAAAAGGGTGCCCAGCTGTGAATATTAAACAGATGAGTTGCTTTCCGGTAGGGTTTGGAATTAAAATCAATGGGGGCCAGTATAGCTGTATCCAGATTAAATGCTTCCTGTTGGGCAACTGTTTCTGCCAGGGTAAACCTATAGGGGGAGGCAAAATCTGTTTTTTCCTCTGTCAGTTCTTCCCCGGATATGGAAACGACCGCATACCCTTGTGGCTGGTAATCGGCAACGAACAGTTCTTCTCCGTTATTACTTACTTCCGGCTGGAACATACCAAACCGGGCAGACGTAATCCGGTAAGCAGAATTCTCTTTTGTATCATACCGGTAAATATTATTGATGCCATTTACACCCGACTCAAAATAGATATTTCCATTCGATGCCGTTAAAGAACTTATGTTAGCCGGGCCGGGCGCAATCAGTTCTGTCCACTCACCGGAATCTTTATCCAAACGACATAAGGAGAGTCCTGCATCCGAAACACCAAGTGCTATAATAAACAGGTCGTTATCCCATGCCAGCTCTTTAAGGAATGTGTGAGAAGGTGCCGGGTAGGATACTATTTCCTTACCTGTTTCGGTATCAAGTATCACCACCGTGTTTTCACCATCCCATGCATACTGCGAAACGGCTGCCTGTTTTCCGTCCGGCGAGATAGCGGGTGCAATATAACGTTTACGGGGTGTCAGGGTATGAATCCTATTGGTTTCCAGATTCAGGTATTTCAGTACGGAATAGTTCTCGTGTGTCCAGCGTAAACCAGAAACGTACTCTGTCCAGTATATCCGGTTGTTATTCAGGATAAGCCGGCTGTTGCGGTTGCCTATGTAAGACAGGAATTGTTCTTTCCCCTCTTTCAGGAGTACCAGTGACTGCAAATCTGAAAAACTGCTTTTTGCAACAATAACCCCTCCGTCCGGTAAAGCCTGCGGATATTGATAAGATGTATAGGTACGGGGTAGGGGAGTAATTTGTGTACCGGGTGTAAAAGGGCCGGCGGTGTGGTATTGTTCTTTCCACTCTTCGCCCAGGAAACGGAATGTTTCGTTAAACAATCGTTGTGTATTCAGCCCCGTATAATAATTCAATGCGCTCGAAAAGGGCGGTAAGTGTAAAATACGTCTTGTATACCGGTCGGTTACTTTGTCCCATATATCCGCACCGTGGGTATACCGGGCATAAGCCACCATATCATACCCGAGTACATAAAAACTACCTGTGTAGTCTTTGTAAGAACCCATAAACCATTTATCGAACGAGAAAAACTCATCCCTTAACAGACGGGTCCGGTAATACATATTAAACTCTGGTAACCTTCCCCGGCCACTGTTCGACATTGCTGTTTCTATCACTGTGGCATCTCCTTCAAAAAACCAGCGGGGAACAGCAAAATCAGCTAATCCTGAAACCTGTTCGCCTCCCAGGTAATACAGCGGACGGAAAATTCCTTTCATCAGCTTGCCCGTCTGGAATACGTGGCGTGATTCGTGAATGGATAACTGCCTGTCCCAGCTTTGGGCGTATAGGTCAGACGAAGGAGTGGTGATTAATTCCATACGCCGGGGAGCCCACGATACCATACCGTTCGAAAGCATATTGCCCGGGTGCAATACTGCCGGATAACGTCCCTTTACCGGATACCCGATTGTTTTATCCAAATGCGGATATACATTCTCTAAGAACTGTGTGTACCGGTAAGCAATAGAGTCAATCCCACGGGGATAAATAATTTTATAATGATCTGTTTTTACATAGTTCCATTTCAAACGGCCCGGATCTGACCCATAATCTGTAAATTGCGCTTGCATGCAAACGGTTATGAAGAGAAAGAGAAAGACCCATCTTAAACGCAGTGAAGGCATAGGATAAAGATTATAATTCTTTGTTTAAGCAACAAATGTATAAAAAATGTGGATTAAAAGTCTGTTTGCAAAAACAAAAAAGTAAGTAGCTCCCCGCCGGTTAGTTTTTACACAACTTCTCAAGAGGGGAAAAGAAACAAATCAATACTTTACAGAGTTGTTTGTAATCTGATCTTCTTAGAATGTTAGTTTCATCATGAAGCGGAAACCGTGTTTGGGGGTACCCGGGTGTTCCAGGTAGTTCAGACGGCGGGTGTAATCCAGACGGATGAAGTTGAAAATGTTTTCAACCCCCAGGCTGTATTCCATGTATGGTTTGCTGCCCATGGCATATGAACCTTCCGGGAAATCAAACAGCGGTTTATCTTTGCTTATTAACGGATTGTTTTTATCTGTCAGGTTGCCATATAAACCACGGAACCCTACAACTTCCCGCCATTTCAGTTTCTTTAATAAAGGTATCCGGTTGAATAAGGCTCCGTTCATGTAGTAGGTAACATCCCACGATGCATACTCATCGTTCAGGAACTCCATCGGTAGCATGTTGGTATACGATTCCGGATAGATTGAATAGGATATATTGGAGTTGGGTATTAGTAATAATGTATAGGGAACCGAATCCCAAACTTTACCCGCTTTTCCGTAAATATCCAGATAACCGTAAGCCGAGAACCAGAAACGCTTCTGAATGCCAAACTCTGTCCGGTTGTAACTATAATCCGTACCAAATAAACCTTTTGAAGCAAGCGTATGGGTTAGGGTGAATACCGGTGCATCCAGTGTGATCGGATAACGGATATCACGTGTCTGATAGAACTTCTCGTTCGGGGCATACCGCAGGCGAAGTTCCAATTCTGTCATTTTATAGCTTTTCAGTGGCTCCATAGGAGTTTCATCCGGCGATACCGGGATAAATTCGGTATAGGGAGTTGAGTACTCTTTATAATTACGCAGTGTTGCATAGTAAGCAAATCCATTCCAACGTTCATGCGTATAAACCAATTGG
This sequence comes from Tannerellaceae bacterium, assembly GCA_021203545.1. GTDB lineage: Bacteria > Bacteroidota > Bacteroidia > Bacteroidales > Tannerellaceae > UBA4116. The sequence goes on from JAJQAZ010000180.1 coordinate 55,781, forward strand.
GTTCTGCGCAGGTATGTTGCCCGGTCGTCCTTGTACCATTTCAGCGCAACAAAGATATTATCTTTGTTGGTAAAGGCATATTGTTGTCCAATCTGGTTAATATCATACATATGCTCTATCCGGATAGAATGTACGGGGAACTCTTTCCTGTAATTTGTTTTGGAAAGGAAAGAGTATTCGGCAAGAGCACTATATTTTAATTTTTCATCTTTTGTACCATAGGCCATATACCCATCCAGGAAAAAGCGGTCGCTAAAATTCACCGTCGTTGTTCCTCCCACACGAATACGGTTACCTTCAATAGCATTCCAGCTATACAGTGTGTTCATAGGGCCAAACTCAAACTTACTTCTGCTTTTATCCTTATCCGTTTGTACATATCCGGATACCAGAATGGTCACAATCTTTTCAGTAACGTAGAATAGTGGAATGGAACGTAATCGCGCCATTAACCGCTCTACTCCGTTCGGGTTACGCCGCTGGGCTTCTTCAGGACGTACACTGATCCAGAATTCCTCCGGTTTTCGCATCGCATCGTCTACCAATATAGAGGGGGGACTCTCTTTGAATATAGACAGGTTATCCGGTGTATCAAAGGAGTGATTATTATATATGATCAAACGCCTTGCATACATACCCTTCGATTTAGGAGTAAGTTTGAAGTCTACCTCAATATCGTCTTTTGTCATTATACGGGTACCATTTTCTGTGCGGATAAAGTTCTGCTCGATAGTCATATTATCCACAAAGTTGAGGTTGATATTTCGCGGAACATTCAGGACTGCCTTTTCAACAAAGAAGGTAGAATCAAGCGTTACATATAAATGTCCTGTAAATCCCCATGTTTCGGAATTAAAAGGAACAAACCCTAAATCTACTACCTGCCTGTTCTCGACAGTCAGTGTATCCAGCAGATAATATTTATAGAAGTTAGGACCCTGTGTAGAAAGCGGACTTACAAAACGGTTCAGGAACAGAGGGATATCATTCTGGAAAATATTGACTTCCCGGAATACTTCTCCCAACAATTGGGCAATACCATCCCTTGAAAATATCTCGTCTACACCAACTGATTTATCTCCGTATACCAACCGCTTTTCGCTTTTCGGACTTTTTCTGTAGTAAACAGTTTCGAACCGTTCCTTTTCTGAAACCGGCAGGATCGTACGACCTACATCCAACGTATCAACGAATTCAGATAAAAAGTCAAATCGTCCCGGTTTAACCGAGTCGGGTCTGGCTTTAGGGGTGAAGTCGTTCATCGCAAAGATCATTTTTTCATAATGATCATACGTGAAATACTCTTCATTCCGGGGATCGTTACTGTTTCGTGAATTGATAACATTCCTTACAAAAGTCACTGCCGGATTGTCCCGCCGGGAGTATCTCTCCTTACCGGGCTTTATGATTACATCCGATAACATAATGTTGGACGGAACTAACTTAACCTCTACTGTGCGTCCGGTAGTGAAACGCATTTTTTTCTCTTCGTATCCTAAATAGGAAACATGTAAGGTACGGACAGTTGAATTTGTAGTAATGATAAACTCTCCATAATCGTCGGTCTGGGCACCAATAGTAGTCCCTTCCAGTATCACGGATACGTAAGGCAGAGGCTCTCCGGAAATGGAATCAGTTACCACTCCGTGAATCGTCACATTCTGACTTTTCGCGATCCACCCCAATCCTATAAAAAGAAATATATAAACAATCTTATTTGCCATAAATTATTTTCCAGCAGGACATAAATGTCGCAAAACTACAAAACTTTGAGGATTTTAATAGTGCCTAAACGAAATCAACCTCTTCCGTTTAACTACAATTTGCATAAAAACACATGCGTTAGCGGTCTGAAAAACACTACAAAAAGCCTCTTTTGTCTATGAATGATTATAATTAATACTATTAAACTCTCTGTTTGTAGACGTTTGACTATAGCGAAAGATTGTTTGAGTTTGGGTTATTTAATAATTTGTGTTATCACTATCTGATCCAGGTCCGCTTATTTCTTCACTTTTAAGATATTGTCTCTCTTCAATTTCCTGTAATATTTTCATTTGTTGAATTCCGATTTGGTTTAGTTTTATCAGTCTTTCTTTTTGGTTAAGTCCTTCATTTATAAAAACAGCATTTAGGTTTTCCATATTAGATAAACAGATCAGTTCATTGATTGTAGCATAGTCGCGGATATTACCCTTTTGTTCCGGATTCTGCTCCCGCCATTCTTTGGCAGTCATTCCAAAAAGGGCAACATTCAGTATATCTGCTTCACTTGCATAGATAACAGAAGTTTGTTTACTTGTTAATTTAACAGGGATGAGATTCTGTTTTATGGCATCTGTATGGATGTGGTAATTAATTTTAGAAAGTTCCCGTTTGGCGGACCAACCTATTTGTTTTTGTTCTTCCTCTTTCAGACGCTGGAACTCTTTGATGATGTACAGTTCAAACTCTACTGAAATCCAACTTGCGAACTTAAAAGCAATATCTTTATGAGCAAATGTTCCTCCATAGCGTCCGGATTTTGAGATAATGCCAATCGCATTTGTAGAGGTAATCCATTTTTGGGGAGATAACGTAAAAGCATTTAGACCTGCTTCTTTTCTAAACCTATCGAATTCGATAGGTTTAAAATCACCATTGTAAAGACTTTTCCAAATACCTAAATATTCAATTGTGTTCCTATTTCTCAACCAATTACATATAACAATAAATGTTTCATGAGTTTTAAACTTTGCTATATCTGTCAGAGAGATATAATCTGTATTATTGATTTTAATAACGGTCACATTTGTGTTTTTTACAGTGATTTTTGCCATAGTAAATGATTTAGTGTTAGTGAATTCTCAAAAATAATAGATATAGGAATATAATCCAATAAAATCCAGTTTTTAATTAGTGCATAGCATAAAAAAAGGATGTGTCCGGTTTGAACACATCCTTTTTTAATAATTATAACTTATTACTACCGGATCTTACAGGCCTTTACCGTGGCAGGCTTTGTATTTCTTGCCGCTGCCACAGGGACAGGGTTCGTTGCGGCCTACCTTTTTCTCGGCAATGATCGGGGCTGTTTTTTGTGGCGGAGCAGTTTGTCCGTCAGGAATGCGGTTACCTGTGATATCAGATTTCTCTGTACGGTATTTACTCATATCCTGGCGTTTTTCCTGTACAGCCCGTTGTACGGCAACTCGTCTGCCTTTTTCGTTTCCAGCATCTTCACGTACCGGGATCTGTCCACGCATCAGGATAGAGGCTGATTTCCGGTTCATGTTTTCTACCATGCCTTTGAACAGGTTGTACGATTCCAGTTTATAGATCAATAACGGATCTTTATTCTCGTAGCTGGCATTCTGTACGGAATGACGCAGTTCGTCCATTTCACGAAGGTGCTCTTTCCATGATTCGTCGATGGTATGCAGGATAATGGATTTCTGGAACGCTTTTGCAATGGCTTTACTTTCGGTGTCGTATGCCTCTTTCAGATTGCAGGAGATGTTATACATCCGTTGTCCGTCAGTAATCGGGATCAGAATGTTTTCATACATGGCTCCCTGGTTCTCAAACACCTGTTTGATTACCGGGTTGGCAACCTGTACCATACGATCCATTCTGCGTTTGAAGGTTTCCAGTACATGGTCAAACAAGCTATCCTGTAACTCGTTGGCACGTTTGTCTTTGAATTCGTCTTCCGTAAACGGGCTTTCCATAGCGAATGTACGGAACAGTTCCAGTTTAAATCCGTCGTAATCGGCAGGATCGGTAGTCTGTTCAATAATCGCGGTTACGTTATCATATAATGTATTCAACACATCCAGTCCGATACGCTCTCCCATCAACGCGTGGCGGCGGCGGGTGTATACAACCGAACGTTGCGAGTTCATCACATCATCATATTCAAGCAGGCGTTTACGGATACCGAAGTTGTTTTCTTCTACTTTTTTCTGTGCCCGTTCTACCGATTTGGTCAGCATGCTGTGTTGCAGTACGTCGCCCTCCTGGAATCCGAGTTTATCCATCATACCGGATATCTTTTCGGAAGCAAACAGACGCATCAGGTCGTCTTCCAGCGAAACAAAGAACACAGATGAGCCCGGGTCTCCCTGACGTCCGGCACGACCCCGTAACTGGCGGTCTACACGGCGGCTTTCGTGACGTTCGGTACCTATAATGGCCAAACCTCCGGCTGCTTTTACTTCCGGCGACAATTTAATGTCGGTTCCACGACCCGCCATGTTGGTTGCAATGGTTACCATTCCGGTCTGTCCAGCCTGTGCTACTACTTCTGCTTCCCGTTGATGCAATTTCGCATTCAATACATTGTGAGAAATTTTACGCAGCGTAAGCATACGGCTTAACAGTTCGGATATTTCTACAGAGGTAGTACCTACCAGAACAGGACGTCCGGCTTCAACCAATTCGCTGATCTCCTGAATCACAGCATTGTATTTTTCCCGTTTGGTTTTATAGATACGGTCGTCCATATCTTTACGGGCAATCGGTCGGTTGGTAGGGATTACTACCACATCCAGTTTATAGATGTCCCATAATTCACCAGCTTCTGTTTCGGCTGTACCAGTCATACCCGCCAGCTTGTGGTACATACGGAAATAGTTTTGCAGGGTGATCGTTGCAAATGTCTGGGTAGCAGCTTCTACTTTTACCCGTTCCTTTGCTTCGATTGCCTGATGTAAACCGTCTGAATAACGGCGTCCGTCCATAATACGGCCGGTCTGCTCGTCCACGATCATCACCTTGTTGTCCATTACCACATACTCGTCATCTTTTTCAAAAAGAGTATAGGCTTTTAATAACTGGTTAATTGTATGTACCCGCTCACTCTTTACAGAGTAGTTGGCCAGCATTTCATCTTTTTTAGCCTGTTTCTCTTCGTCGGACAAATTCATATTATCCAATTCTGATAATTCAGCGGCAATATCCGGTAATACGAAGAAAGCAGGGTCGTCACTGTTTCCTGTCAGCAGGTCAATCCCTTTATCTGTCAGTTCAATGCTGTTATGTTTCTCGTCAATCACATAATAAAGTTCGTCCGTTACAACATGCATGTTACGCATATTGTCGGCCATATACGTGTTTTCGGTTTTCAGCATTTGCGACTTAATACCCGGTTCACTCAGGTATTTAATCAATGGCTTATTTTTCGGATTTCCTTTGAAAGAACGGAACAGGGCCATATTACCCTCTTCTACCACTGCCGGGTCGTCGCTGGCCAGTTTTGCTTTTGCTTCGGTGAGTAATTTGGTTGTCAGATTCTTCTGGGCATTTACTACCACCTCTACATTCGGGCGGAACTGCTCAAAGAGTTGCTCCTCACCCCGTGGAATAGGTCCTGATATGATCAAAGGTGTACGCGCATCGTCAATCAATACCGAATCCACCTCATCCACAATCGAATAGTTATGTTTGCGTTGTACCAGATCGTTCGGGCTGATAGCCATGTTATCGCGCAGATAGTCGAAACCAAACTCATTGTTGGTTCCAAAGGTAATATCCGCGTTGTACGCTTTCCGGCGTGCATCCGAATTGGGTTGATGTTTATCGATACAATCCACCGATAGCCCATGGAACATATACAACGGTCCCATCCATTCCGAGTCACGCTTAGACAGGTAATCATTCACTGTTACCACATGCACACCGTTGCGGGTAAGGGCATTCAGGAAAACAGGCAGGGTGGCCACCAATGTTTTACCTTCCCCTGTAGCCATTTCGGCAATTTTCCCTTTATGCAGTACCACACCACCAATCAACTGTACATCATAATGTACCATATCCCATGTAATCTCGTTACCTCCGGCTATCCAGTGGTTCTGATAGATCGCTTTTTCGCCATCAATACTTACGAAGTCATGTTTGGCTGCCAGTTCTCTGTCAAAATCGTTCGCCGTTACCACTATTTCGCCGTTTTGAGAGAAACGGCGGGCCGTATCTTTCATGATTGAGAAGGCTTCCGGCAGGCATTCATCCAGAATAACTTCCAGTTTATCCATGATCTCTTTTTCGATCTTGTCTACTTCGGCCCAGATTGCTTCTCTTTCTTCCAGTTCTTTATCATCTATGCCGTTGCGAAGTTCCTCCACGCGGGCACGTTCTGTTGCGACATACTCCTGGATGCGTTGTTTCAGTTCATCCGTTTTTGCCCGTAATTCATCGTTTGTAAGCGACTCAATCGAAGGATACACCGCCTGTATTTTCTTTACATACGGATTGATCTCCTTTAAGTCCTTTTGTGACTTGTTGCCAAACAACTTGCCAATAAATTCATTAAATCCCATGATATATATATTATTAATTTTTTTTAGTAGTTATCAGCCACTTCGTGGCTTAGTAGTCAGCTCACTTTGTTCGCGGTAGTCATCACTCGCTTTGCTCGTTAGTAGTTAAGTAGAATATATTCTTACTTCTTGACTACTTTTTTGTCAATTCCGGTAACGGAAGGTTCTGACAGGCATTTGGTGGCCTGATTCTCAGTATATACGTGATGGTTGGAGCCACTTCGGTGGCTTTCACTTCCCTGTAGATGTGTTGTGGTTTTAATCCGTTACCCATGAATACAAGGGGAGTAAGTACCGCGTTGTGCCTTATTAATTTAGGTTTTTCCTTCGGATTATCGTTGTTTATTTTCCAGCCCGGTTGAAGTTCTATTACCAGATCACCCCTATTCAGCAGATGGGTTCCGTTATATAGATTTTCATTGGCTTCATTCCAGTTTCCCGTCCGTAAAGCATATTCGGTAGTAACCTGTTGTACACCACTGAATTCGGCTACAAACTCGGCCGCTTTTTTCTGTATCTCTTCCAGATCTAGTTTATCTTCTTCAATCTGTTTCCGGTTCAGGTATATCTGACCGTTGTAATATCCTTTTACCCAACTTTTCTGTCCATACAGAGCCATCAGGTACATATTCAGTAAGGCTTCACACCGTTTGGGGTGGAAATCTCCCCGGTTCAGCATCCAACCGTCGGCATACTCTTCTATGCTACTGTAGTATCCGCTTCCGGTAAAGACAATTAATGTCTGGTTGAGGCCTATCTTCTTGTCAATTGCATCAAACAGTTCTTCCAGATTCTTATCTAACTGATAATATAAATCCTGTATTTCGGGCGTATACTCTTTCTCCATTAAATCCAGGAAGTTACCTCCGTAATAGGTGATAGAGAGCATATCCGGACAACTCCGGGTACCAAAGGCCGCGTATTCAATAAACTGTAAGGCCAGCCTGTTGATCTCTTTATTGATAAAAGGAGACGTTTTCAGTTTCGGGAAACAGTCAATTGTACGTTCGTTGAATGTATATTTGAATGGAATTTCGTCCATTACATAGGGAAATGCATTATACCTATCCAACGGCAGGGCGGGTGTCCACACCATTTGATCCAGGCGTGCCGAAAGCGATTCCGGCCCATTGTTGTAACGGTCTACATACCATGGAATGCCTTTGTAGAAAGTCGTGGTAGCCCACTTGCCATTCAGATTATCCAACCAGAAAGCACCATTAGCAGCATGTCCGGCAGAAATAATAGCGGCTTCCGCATCCGGTGCGATTGCATAGATGTCACTTCTTCCTTTAGATGCTATTTTCAATTCGTCCCCAATGGTAGATACCATCAGGTTTTTGGGAGAATAGTTGTCTTTTGTATAATTTCCCAGATAAGCCGGGTCGTTTAGAATAGAAATTTCCTGCCTGCGGTCAAAATCGTACGTCTTATTTCCGGTAATTCCATTCAGATTCGGATTACTTCCGGTATACAGAGCAGCGAAGGCGCTTGCCTGGTCTATGTTTGAAAATTCGAAACGGATATTATTATATACCACACCCTGATTGAAAATCCGTTTGAATCCTTTTTCTCCGAATGTGTTCTGGAAATAGTCAATATAGTCGCCTCTTAACTGGTCTACCGTTATACATACCACCAGTTTGGGAACATTTTCCTGTGCTCCTATAGTGATAACGGAAAGAATCGCAATCAGCGAGGTTGATAATCTTCTCATTCTGCTCTTAATTTGTATCTGCAAACACCGGTTCCGGAACGTAACCATAAAATTCCTACCAGTGGTATAAAAGCCGCATTCATATGTTGAGGAATGAAATACCACCCCAGCAGCATCAGTGAAAGCGCAGCAAAGTTAATAAAATGATAATAATATGCTGCCTTTCTCCACTTTTTAACTACAAAAAGCATGCCACCCAACAAATGTAGTGGATGAAGCCATATCAGCGACCAGTTTGGCCAGGTACAGGGGTGAACTGACACAAAAGCAAGGAAGAAAAGGACAGATCCAGCCAATCCGGCAATTATGAAAATCCCGAAATCCAGCCAGCGGAAATAACGTTTCTTTTTCCATTCTATCCAGGTTACACCCAGAATCAGCAAAAACAGAAGCCAGCCGCATAGCAGGGGCGTGAAAAAAGGTATTTCAACCTCCTGTTCCGGAATATCGCCTGTCAATACGGTCGTGCGGGATACAAGCGGCCGCTTTGAGCCATCCGGCGACAGGATTTCCGCATATTCAAAAGCTTCCATCAGGTATTCCGGCAGAAACATCTCTTCGTGCGGAGTTGCAATCCGGTCGGTCGGGCTCCCCAGCGCCAGATCACATCCGAATGTCTGCCAGGGCTGATTACGGGTACAATAATTAATCATCTCCCGGAACGTTTTCGGCGTTGTGGAATGTGTATATTCAACCTCGCCGTCTACATAGGCCTCAACGATAGCAACCGGACGGGTAGAACAGTTATCGAAAAAGAAATTGTACCGGTATACCCGGTTTTCCGGCCGTGCGTTTTCTGTCAGTGCTTTCCATATTCTCTGTTTCTCTTCCTGTGTCAGGTTCAGAACCTGCTCAATAACACTACTCCCTCTTAATTCGTATTCGGCAGTATATCCTTTAAACGGATAGACTCCCAGTATATAATCGGTTTCTCCTTTGGTAAAACGATATATAAAATTCGGTGCACTAAAGTCGAATATGCCATAGTTGTATACCCAATCAAATCCCGCTACCGGATCGTTGATACGGATCGCGGTATGACCGTACACCGTAAATACGGCTTCGTCGGAAGGAGTACTGGTCAGAATACTGATCTCCGCTTCCTTACTTAACCCGGTTTGCGCCTGAATAGTTGGGAATAACAATAATAAAAAACAAAGGACTAACAATTTCTTCATTTCAATACGTAGGTGAAAACAATTAAACAAAGATAGGTATCAATTAAAAATTGACCAAATTCTATGCAATTTCAGGCCGGAGTTTCAACCCGGTAATGTTTTTGCCGGGTATCCTACCTGTTTAGGAAGAAACATTGATAAACCCTTTTTATAAAGCTTTTACTTACATATGGATTGCCCCTTTTCTTCTTTACAGGGGAATTTTGTATCTTTGTAGTTTAAGATTAAACGATATCAATGAATCAAAAATATCCTTCCGTATTATTGGAAAATGCTGTAAACGAACTTGCTTCTTTGCCGGGGGTCGGGCGTAAAACCGCTTTGCGGCTGGCTCTTTATATGTTGCGAAGAGACGAGGGGTATACCGAGAACTTTGCATCCGCACTGGTTTCGTTGCGGCGTGATGTGAAGTATTGCCGGGTGTGCCATAATATCTGTGATCACGATTTATGTGCTATTTGCTCGGATCCAAACCGGGATGCTTCTACAGTGTGTGTAGTGGAGAATATAAAAGAGGTCATGGCCATTGAAAATACCGGCCAGTTCAGAGGTGTATATCATGTGTTGGGGGGAATTATCTCTCCTATGGATGGTATCGGGCCGGGCGATCTGGAGATTGACAGCCTGGTTCAACGGGTGGCTAACGGTGAGGTGAACGAAATAATACTGGCATTGAGTACCACCATGGAGGGTGATACTACCAACTTTTTTATATACCGCAAGTTAGCACCTTACGATGTGAAGGTTTCTGTAATTGCCCGTGGTGTATCAATCGGAGACGAGATTGAATATGCCGACGAGATCACTTTGGGGCGTTCTATTGTGAGCCGTACCAGCTTTAATGAGTCAATAAAAATTTAAATAACCTTTATCCTCTGTTTTTATGACCGATGTAAAACTTTCCATATTGCTTATACCTGCTTCCGGTAACGAAGATACTGTTTTTACTAAAGATACGTTACAGGCCGCTATTGCCGGGCTGGATTCGGAAATTCATGTTGTGAATGATTTCCGGGGAAAAGAGGAAGAGATCATAGACTCTTTGCAGGGAGAATATATTCTCTGTATGAGTTCCCGGATTATAGTAGGAGAGGATACGATACGTACAGCCTGTTTTTTTCTGGATGAACATCCTGAAGCCGGATTGGTAGGAGTAAAAATGTTGAATGGACGGGGAGCCTTTCTGCCGGAGAGTAAACAGCATTTTCCTTCATCCTGGAAAAAAATGCTTCATAAATCAGGTATGGCAGCCCTTGTTCCTACGCCTGTGGAAAAAGAGGAACATAGTAATGCCGGGAGTATCTGCGAAATACCTTCCACTCCCTTTTACCTGTTCAGGAAAGCGAATCTGGAGAAAGTAAAAGCATTGGAAACGGCATACGCCAAAGCCTCCTATGAGATTGCTCTGGCAGACCGGATGCGTGCCGGAGGATTTATTAATTATTATCTGCCTGAACGGGTGTTGTATATAAAGGAAATACCCGCGTTGCGCCCGGCTAAGCCCAGAACTTTGGTACTTGGTTTTGAAAGAGACATAGACGCTGTCAGGAAAGAAATAACGAAGCGGTTGCCGGAACAGGAATTTATTAATTTATGGGATCTGTCGGAGAACCGTGTGCTGGATGCTATTTGCCGCACCAATAAAATGAAACAGTTTACCACTATAGTCTTTGTGTATCCGGTTGTAAGAATGGAACAGATTCTCCTTTTCATGGAACGGATGCCGGAAAAAGCATTGGCTTATTACATATATCATACCGGAAAAGAACTACTTATTGCCACCACAGTATGAAACAGACTCAGTTACTTCAAAATGAACATATCCGTTTGCGGGCACTTGAACCGGAAGATCTGGAACTGCTTTATAAATGGGAGAACGATACGCTGCTGTGGGGAAAAGGCGATACTGTCTCTCCATACTCACGATATGCATTGAAGCAGTATATCTCGGCATCTCACCGGGGTATTTACGAACTGAAACAGCAGCGTATGATGATTGAACAGTTGGAGAGGAGTGAAACAATCGGAGCTATAGATATCTATGAGTTTGATGTACACAATAAGAAAGCAGGTATTGGTATTGTTGTGGATCATGCCGCCCGTGGTTGTGGATATGCTACTCAGGCCCTTCAGCTTACTGTTGATTATGCTTTTGGTTTTCTGGGACTTCATCAGGTATATGCTTATATTGCCGTGGATAATCAGCCCAGTATAAATCTTTTTACCCGGTCCGGTTTTATCTGTTCGGGGATTTTGAAAGACTGGATTGTCTCTTCAGAAGGGTATAAAGATGTAGTATTATACCAAAAAATTAACACGAAGTAATAAGAAAAAGATAAACAGGCGCTACTCTACAGCAGGTTTTTTGTCGAAAAGCTTACCACTTTGCATCACCTTTGGCTTTTTCCATAGTTGGACGTAGGGGATATGTTATCCCCGACAAATAGTACCACGGATTTATAATCCGTTAAAAAGTTATGCTTTTGGGGGCACAGCCCCGGGTATTAAAACATCGGGATTGCAAATCCCCTCCGTCCAAAAAACTTCTGTAGAGAGTTTACGCTGTTATTTACCGTCTGTTAATTAAGGCACAGATTTAAATCTGCGCCAGCAAAAGCCAGCAAAAATTTTTAAGTTCATACTATTAGAGTCCTCGCTACGCCAAACGGGGGGAACAGATGGTTTTATTTGAATATGTTGTTTGGTCGTCTTAATTTTTGTAAACATTTCTCCTTTAAATGAGGTTATTATAGTAGATTATCAAATTACTACAAAAGAACTAATTCTATTGGAAAAAATAGCTATTATCGGTGCCGGGTTTTCCGGATTATCAGCAGCATATTATATGGCAAAAGAGGGGTTCCGGGTTTCGGTATATGAGAAGAATAGTGAACCCGGTGGACGTGCGCGGCGTTATCGCAGGGACGGTTTTACTTTTGATATGGGACCTACTTTTTACTGGATGCCGGATGTGCTGGAGAAGTTTTTTGCCGATTTTGGATATTCGCCTGCCGGCTTTTATTCTCTCCGCAGGCTTGACCCCGGTTACCAGGTTTATTTTGGTGTGGACGATTCTATTTCGTTGCCGGCGAACCTGTTGCAGTTGTATCCTTTGTTTGAACAATATGAGACGGGGAGTAGTGAGGCGTTGCGGAAACTATTGGCAAACGGGCGCTTTAATTACCGGGTGGCTATGGATGAGATTGTTTACCGCCCGGGGCGCTCTCCTTTGGAATTAATTATGCCGGATACGGTGAGGCGTGTGTCGCAATTCCTGACTTCGGTGCGTGGTACGGTCAGAAGAAAAATAAAGCATCCGCAGCTACAGCAGATATTGGAATTTCCTGTTTTGTTTCTGGGAGCAAAGCCTGCTGATACTCCTGCTTTTTATTGTTTTATGAATCATGCGGATATGGAATTGGGTACATGGCATGTAGAAGGTGGAATTTATGAGGTGATACTCGGAATGAAAAAGCTGGCAGAGAGTTTGGGAGTTGAGATCCATACTTCTACGCCGGTGGAGGAGTTAGCTGTAGAAGACGGACGGGTTGCAGGTCTGGTATTCCGGGAACATACGGTCCGGACAGATCTGGTGATTTCTTCTGCCGATTATCATTATACCGAAACACTTTTGCCGGAATCCTGCCGGAATTATAATGAAAACTATTGGCAAAGCCGGGTAATGGCTCCGTCGGCACTTTTGTATTATATCGCGTTTGATAAGAAGCTGGAGAAAGTATCTCACCACACACTTTTCTTTGATACATCGTTTGATAAGCATGCCGGATATATATATGACTGCCCCGCATGGCCGGAAGAGCCTCTGTTTTATGCCAGTTTTCCGTCGCAAACTGATTCTTCGATGGCACCGGAAGGTAAAGAGGCTGCAGTGATCCTGATTCCTGTAGCTGCAGGAATAAAAGATACGCTTTTTATCCGGGAACGCTATTTCCGGGAGGTTATCAGTCGTATGGAAAGGATGACCTGCCAATCCCTGCGGGAACATGTGTTATTTTATGAATCGTTTTCGGTTTCTGATTTTGAAAGTTCATACAATGCTTACAAAGGAAATGCGTATGGGCTTGCCAATACGTTGATGCAGACAGCTTTTTTAAAGCCTAAAATATATAACCGGAAGTTGCCTAATCTATTTTATACAGGACAACTTACTGTGCCCGGTCCGGGTATTCCTCCGGCTGTAATATCCGGAAAGATAGCGGCCGGGCAGGCGTTGAAATACATGAAAAAAGAATATGTATATGGACGAGTTGTATTATCATGTGTCTTTTGCTACGAGCCGGATGGTAACCCGTACTTACAGTACTTCGTTTACTATAGGAGTGAAATGTCTTTCGCCGGATATACGGGATGCAGTGTATAGTATTTACGGTTTTGTGAGGTTGGCCGATGAGATTGTGGATACTTTTCACCAGTATGATAAGGAATGTCTGTTGGATGATTTTGAAAAGGAGTATGATAAGGCTATCCGGCAGGGTATCAGTATGAATCCGGTTTTAAACTCATTTCAGTATACGGTAAAGAAATACAATATTCCGGATGTATTGATACGGGATTTCCTGGCCAGTATGCGGGCAGACCTTCATAAAAAGGAGTTTTCGCCCGAGGAGATCTGCCGCTATATTTATGGGTCGGCCGAAACGGTGGGCCTGATGTGTCTGAAAGTATTTGTAGATGGTGATGACGCGGAGTATGACCGGTTGGCTCCGTATGCTAAACGGTTAGGAGCCGCTTTTCAGAAAATCATTTTTTTGCGTGATATTAAGCATGATACTGATTCTTTGCAGCGGATCTATTTTCCGGTACTTCAGCAGGCACCTTTAAACGAGGAGAATAAGCAGGTAATCCTGCAGGAGATTATGGAGGATTATGCGTTTGCGCTGGAGGGTATCCGCCTGTTGCCGGAGTGTGCCCGGTTGGGGGGTTTATACAGCCTACCTTTATTATCGTTCTTTGACGGAAGATATCCGGAAAATGCATCCGGAACAACTCTTGCAGGAAAGAGTCCGGATATCGAATCTCCGGAAAATGTGGTTGTTTTGCAGAGCCTATAGCCGGATTAAGTGGGCGAAAGTAGTTTGAGTAAGCCCGTAAGGGTAATGGACTAATTAAGAATTTTATTTTATAAAAGAATTATATGGTAACACTGGTTAATAAGGAAGATCAATTTCTGGGTACGATGGAAAAAATGGCTGCTCATCGTAAGGGTGAACTACACCGGGCTTTTTCTGTTTTTCTTTTTAATTCGCAGGGAGAGGTGTTGTTGCAAAGACGGTCGCAGGAGAAGTATCATTCGCCGGGGCTATGGACCAATAGTTGTTGTAGTCATCCCCAGCCGGGTGAAACAGTGGAGGAGGCCGCCCACCGCCGGATGCAGGAAGAGCTGTCGCTGGATACGGATCTGACTCCGCTTTTAACTTTCCACTATAAAGCTATTTTTCCGAATGGCCTGATTGAGAATGAACTGAATCATGTGTTGATAGGAGTTACGGATGAAATACCTTTTCCGGATCCACAGGAGGTGGAAGACCATTGTTATATGAAACCGGAACAGATTTTTGATGAGCTAAGCATGCGCCCGTGGGAGTTTACGGTATGGTTCCGTATTATTTTTGAAAAATATGGCAACCGTATTCAAGAGGCTTTTTCAACGGTTCGCGTATGAAAATCGGTGTGGTTGGTGCCGGCATAGGGGAAATGGCCGTAGCTCTCCGGCTGGTGATGCGGGGACATGATGTAACAGTACTGGAAAAGAATGGCCGTCCCGGAGGAAAACTATCGGAAATCCGGCGGGGTGGTTTCCGGTTTGATACGGGACCTTCTTTGTTTACACTTCCCCAACAGATGGAGGAGTTATTTAATCTGGCAGGGAAAGAGCTGGCCGATTATTTGCCTTACCGGCTTTTACCTGTAAACTGCCGCTATTTTTATCCTGATGGGGCAGAGTTCTCTTTTTATCATGATAAGGAACAGCTTGTAAAGGAGATTCAATAAACATTGGACCAGCCTCCCGCAGCCGTATTGAAACGGCTGAAAGAGGCAAAAGAAGTGTATGCATTGGGTGCACCGGTATTTCTGTTTCGTCCGTTCGGGAAATTGTCTGATTTCCGTACTCCGGCTTACCGCAAGGTAGGACGGCAGTTTTATAAACTGGATTTTTTCCGTACGATGCATCAGGCTAACCGGAAGGATTTTACTGATCCGCGTATGGTGCAATTGTTTGACCGGTATGCTACTTATAATGGGTCTGATCCTTACCGGGCTCCGGCTACTCTGAATATGATTGCGCACCTGGAGAATAATCTGGGTGCTTATTTTCCGGAGAAAGGAATGTATTCGATTGTTGAGGCGCTTTATCATGTGAGTATAACGAAAGGAGTGGAGTTCCGGATGAATACAACAGTCGAGGAAGTATTTGTGAAAAATAAACGGGTTACCGGCCTGCGTACATCATCGGGTGATCAGAAGTATGACCTGTATGTTTCAGGAATGGATGCAGGGATGCTGGCCAACCGGTATATGAAATATCATCCGTTACGTAAACGATTGAACCGGGCAGAGAAGTCTACTTCTGCCATGATCTTTTACTGGGGAATGAAACGTGCTTTTCCTGTGCTTGAGTTGCATAATATATTTTCTCGTCTGATTATCAGGCCGAGTTTGTTTCTCTTTTCCGAAAGAAGGAGATACCGGAGGAACCTACTGTTTATCTTTTTATCAGTTCGCGGGTTGTGAAGGAGGATGCGCCGGAAGGGTGTGAGAATTGGTTTGTTATGGTGAATGCACCGGCTGATGCCGGGCAGAATTGGGATGCGTTGCGGAGGAAGACCCGTAAAAAGATTATCCGGATATTAAATAAACGGTTGCAAACTGATATTGAGCCGTGGATAGCGGTGGAAGAGGTTGCCGACCCGTTGACAATAGAAGAGAATACGGGAAGTGAAAAGGGGGCTTTATACGGCGTGGCATCGAACTCTATGTTTTCGGCATTCCTGCGTCATCCTAACCATTTGAGCGGGATAGAGAATTTATATTTTACGGGAGGGAGTGTTCACCCCGGTGGTGGAATCCCGCTTTGTCTGGCCAGTGCCGGTATTGTAGATGAAGAGATTGCACAGAAATATGGTGGTTGACAGGGCATGGATTATCCGGTTTTATGCCGTAGGATATTTGTTGTTTGTTTTGCCGTGGACTCATAACTGGTTTGTGGCGTTGACACCGCTTTCGCTGTTGCTTGCCATAGGAGTTGTTTTTTATTATCATACCGACTGGCGGCCAATCGTATGGTTGTGGTTTGCTTTTATTATTGTGTCTTCTTTCGGACTTGAAATGATTGGTGTTAATTCCGGCGCGGTATTTGGTGTATACCGGTATGAGGATGGGTTGGGAGTGAAATGGAACGGTACTCCTTTGATTATCGGGCTGAACTGGCTTTTTCTGGTGTATGCTTCACGGGCCCTTGTTGTGTGCCGGTTGCATACTACCTGGTTACGGATCGTAACAGGGGCTGTTCTGATGATTGTATACGACCTGTTACTGGAGTGGGTGGCACCGCTTATGCGTATGTGGTATTTTGAGGGTGGGTATCCTCCACCGGCTAATTTTATCACCTGGTTTATTGCTGCCCTTGTGTATCATACCGGTTTTGAGTTTTTGGGGATTCAAACTGCTTCCAATGCCCCGGCCCGTTGGCTCTTTGTAGTCCAGTGGATCTTTTTTCTGTTGATAGCTATGTATAATCTTTTGTTTTCCGTATGATCGCAGCACAACATAGGTGGGATGGAAAGGTGGTGTGCCGTCTTTTTTCGGGTTTTTACCTGAACGGGCTTTTGAGAAGATAGAGCTGATAGGCCCGGCTGTCCGGCCGGATAAGGCTGTGTTGATGATTGGTAATCATTTTAGCTGGTGGGATGGGTTTATTCAGTACCGCCTGAATGAAGAGTTATACCGGAAGCGGTTTCATGTGATGATGTTGGAAGAGCAATTAGTAGAGCACCCGGTGTTGAATCGTGGTGGTGCTTTTTCTATCCGTAAACAATCCCGTGAGATGATAGGAAGCCTGCGGTATGCGGCTTCTTTACTGGAAGATCCGGGTAATATGGTGTTGCTTTTCCCACAGGGACGGATTGAATCAATACACCGGGAGTATTTAACGTTTGAGAGGGGAGTAGAGTATTTGTTGGCAAGAGCCGGTGAAAATGCAGAACTTGTGTTTAATGTGAATCTGATAGATTACCATGAACGGAAAAAGCCGTCGCTTTATATTTATCATCAGCCTGTGTATGGTTATGGTATGAGGAGTGCTAAGGAAATAGAGGTGGCATATAATGAGTTTTACTCGCGATGTAAACATGAACAGCAAAAGATATGGGTATAATAACCTGGGTAATATTTGTTTTTACGGCTGTACGGCTGGCGGTGGTTTTTTATAATTGGATTAGTCCGCTTTATTTGCCTCATACACCGGAGAGTGATATTCCGGAATTATCAATTTTGATACCGGCGCGCAATGAAGAGAATTCATTGCCTTATTTACTGGAAGATATTTTAAGTCTTCCCGGTATACCATGCGAGGTACTTGTATACGACGATCTGTCTACTGATAACACAGCATCCATTGTATTGTCGTTTAGCCGGCGTAACCCGGCTATCCGTTTAATACAGGGCAGAGGGTTGCCTTCCGGTTGGTTAGGGAAGAATAATGCCTGTCATCAGCTAGCCCGGGAGGCTACCGGAAAGTATTTTCTTTTTCTGGATGCGGATGTCCGCATTGCACCGGATTTTCCCCTCCGGGCTATAAGGTATATGCAGCGACAACGGATTGCTTTACTTTCACTTTTTCCCCGGCAACTTATTACCCACCGGGGTACCTGGCTGACTGTTCCTTTGATGAACTGGATACTGCTCACCCTGTTGCCGGTCCCATTGGTACAGAAATTACCCCAGCCGTCTCTGGCAGCGGCTAACGGGCAATGTATGTTGTTTACAGTGGATAGTTACAGAAAGTTATTGCCGCATCAGGTGATGAAAGAGGATACGGTGGAGGATATTTCTATTATGCGTTTTTATAAAAGCAACGGGTTGCCTGTTTCTCTTTTATTGGGTAGCGATGATATTTCCTGCCGGATGTATGCCGGTTTGGCAGATTCGGTGAACGGTTTTTCCAAGAATATCTTCCGGTTTTTCGGGAATAGTAGTTTGCTGGCTTTTTTTATTTGCTGTTTTTACAACCTTTTCCGGTGTGTGGCTTGTTATTCATGCCGGGTGGACTGCTTTTTTGTGTACATAATACTGATTGTATGGATACGTATCTTTTTTTCAGCCGCTTCCCGTCAGCCGGTGTGGCTCAATGTATTGGCAGGCATTCCACAACAACTGTTTTTCTGGATTATATTAGTAAATGCATGGATAAAAATAAAACAACGTACGGTTCGCTGGAAAGGAAGGGTTGTTTCCGGTTCATCTGTATAATAACAGTATTTTTTATGTCGCTGCAACATAGTAGAAGTGAGGGATACGCCAGCCGCATTTATGAAGCTTTTCTGGCCGGTGATATGACGGAGTGGATATCGGTAATGGAGGATATGGAACATTCGGATAAGGCTGATACAGCCCATTGGCTGGAGTTGACAGGATATTATTATGGGTGGGTTGGTTATCTGATCAATTCGGGACAGTCCGCGCAGGCAAAAGAGTATATAAAGAGAGGCGAAGCCATAATAGACCGTATCCTGAGTACGGAGCCGGAGAATGCGCAGGCACTTTCTTTTAAAGGTACTTTTATTGTCTTTCGTTTGTCGCTGGCTAAACTGAAAGCTGTTGTACTTGGTCCGCAAAGCATGAAATATATAAATAAAGGATATGCAATTAATCCGCAACAATACCAGATTATGGCGGATAAAGCGAATCTGTTGTATTATGCACCACCGGTTTTTGGAGGAAATAAAGAAGAAGCCCTGCATTTGTATCACGAATCTATCCGGACGATGGAGAAAGAAGGCCGGGAATATCCCAATTGGTTTTATCTTAGTTTGCAGAATTCGCTGGCCGAAATGTATGAGAAACGGGGCGAAACGGAAATAGCCCGTCAGCTATATATCAAGTTGTTGGATAAAGAACCCCGTTATTTGCAGGTCAGGGAAAAACTGGATGCCATTACGGAAAAGTAGTCTTATGAATAACAAATTGATTTTATTAAGTGTTAAAAAACGTCCGTTTTGTTTTATCTTTGTTCGATATTGAATAATACAAAATGTTTCATACGATAAAATTAGTTTAATGGTAGGTATGGAATTCAACAGTCTGTTTGATCATCGCCTTTGGCGTAGACTGTATTTACCTGCTTTATTTCATTGAAAGTATAATTTCAGAAAAAAATAGTATTTGAATGATTGTGTTTGACTTTATTCTCTGGAAATTGGTAGTTTACCAGCATATAACCTTAGAGAACAGACAGCCGTATAACATAGATGTGATGCGGCAAGTCTGAAAATATTTCGTTTCTTCGCACTCGCAAATAAGTAAAAAACTCTATGTCATGGAAAAAGTAATTTATAATTTAATCTTTAATCGCAAAAAACAACTTAACCCGGAAGGAAAAGCCCTTATCCAGGTGGAGGCGTACTGGAAAAAACAGAAAAAGTATTTTTCCACCAAAGTGTATATAAAACCCTGCCAATGGGATAAAAAGAGGCGTTCGGTGAGGAATCATCCGAATATGGATGCTCTGAATCATTATTTGCAGGATTTTATAGTGGATTTGGAGAAGAAGGAGTTAAATATTACTCAATCCGGCCGGTCTTTCTCGCTGGATGGTTTGAAAGAAGAATTTGTAGAGCGGCCCCAATCGTTTACCCAATTTATGCTGAAAGAGATCAAAAACAGTAATCTGAAGGTTTCTACGATGAAAAACCATGGTTCGACCCTGCATTTATTGGAGCAGTTTAAGCCTAATGTGGATTTTGATGATTTCAACTTTAATTTTCTTTGTGATTTTGAGAATTATTTGTTGAAGAACGAGTATCACCGGAATACGATAGCCAAACATATGAAACACCTGAAACGGTATATTAACCTGGCTATTAATAAGGATCTTTTTGAAATGCATAAGTATCCGTTCCGGAAATATAAGATACGGTATATGGAGACTAAACGTACACATCTGACCCCCGAAGAACTTCACCAACTGGAAAGTTTGCGGTTAGACAGGCGCGCCTCGTTGAGGAAATGCCTGGATATGTTTTTGTTCAGTTGTTATACAGGACTCCGTTTCTCGGATGTGGTACGGATAAAGAAAGATAACTTTCTTTATATTGATGATAAATTGTGGTTGGTATATTCGTCGGTAAAAACAGATGTAAATGTACGGTTACCTCTGTCGCTCCTGTTTGAAGGTAAGTCTATACCTATTTATGAACGGTATAAGCATAATCCGCGTACACTCTTTAATTCATCACCGGATTCGAACTCGAATATCAATAAGCAGTTGGTAAGGATTGCTGATATGGCTAAACTGGAAAAAAGAATTTCTTTCCATACCGCCCGTCATACCAATGCAACATTGTTACTTTATAACGGGGCAAATATTACGACTGTTCAGAAGCTTTTAGGGCATAAAAGTGTGCGTACCACGGAGATATATAGTAATATCATAGATATGACGATTGTCCGGGACCTGGAGAAGATCAACACACTCTGAAAGAAATGAAAAAGTAAAAATGAAAAAGTAAAAATGAAATATCTGTTGATGTTTCTATTTTATTTATCAAACCTTTACTTTAAATATTGAACTTCTATTTAGTTTTGTTGCGAATAATTCTTCATTTTTCATTCTTCATTTTTCGTTTTATCAGGAATAATTCCGAAATTTGTTAGTATGATGAATAGACCTTTGGCCGAACGGCTGCGTCCAAAGACTTTGGACGATTATATAGGACAAAAACACTTAGTAGGGCCTGGGGCTGTACTACGTAAGATGATTGACGGGGGGCGTGTTCCATCTTTTATTTTGTGGGGGCCTCCGGGAGTGGGGAAAACTACGCTTGCACAGATTATATCCAATAAACTGGATGCTCCTTTTTATACCCTGAGTGCTATCAGTTCGGGGGTGAAGGATGTTCGGGAAGTGATAGAGAAAGCAAAAAGTAACCGCTTTTTCAATACGGTTTCTCCCATTCTTTTTATTGATGAGATTCATCGTTTCAGTAAGTCGCAACAGGACTCGTTGTTGAATGCGGTGGAAACCGGTGTTGTTACCCTGATTGGCGCTACAACCGAGAATCCATCGTTTGAGGTGATCCGCCCTTTACTTTCGCGTTGCCAGGTATATGTGTTAAAATCGTTGGATAAAGAGGATTTACTGACTTTGTTGCATAAAGCAATTACAGAAGATGTAATCCTGAAGGAGAAGAATATCCAATTGACGGAAACCGGTGCCCTGCTTCGTTATTCGGGAGGGGATGCACGTAAACTATTGAATATACTGGATCTGGTAACTTCGGCGGAGGAAGGAGATACAATTGAGATTACGGATGAAAAGGTGGTAGAACGGTTGCAGGAAAATCCCGCAGCTTATGATAAGGGCGGGGAGATGCATTATGATATTATTTCTGCTTTTATTAAATCTATCCGGGGGAGTGACCCGGATGCGGCTATTTATTGGCTGGCGCGTATGGTTGCGGGCGGAGAAGACCCGGAATTTATAGCCCGCCGGCTGGTGATTTCGGCAGCCGAAGATATTGGACTGGCCAATCCGAATGCTTTATTGCTGGCGAATGCCTGCTTTGACGCTTTGAAAAAGATCGGATGGCCGGAAGGCCGTATTATTCTGGCTGAAGCTACGGTTTATCTGGCTACCAGTCCGAAGAGTAATTCGGCTTATATGGCTATTGATAAGGCTATAGACGCTGTGAACCGTACCGGGAATCTTCCGGTACCTCTGCATTTGCGGAATGCTCCTACCAAACTGATGAAAGAACTTGACTATGGGAAGGAGTATAAATATGCCCATAGTTACGCCAATAATTTTGTTAATCAGGAGTATCTGCCTAAAGAATTATTGACCGAACACTTTTGGGAGGGACAAAGTAATGCGGCTGAACAGAAAATGACCGAACAGATGAAGCGATTGTGGGGGAACCGGTATTGAGGAAAATTGTTAGTTAAATTGCAATTTTCCTTACTAATTACTGATTGGTGTTGAAAAAATCTGTAATTTAGCCGCCTCTTTGAGAAAAATACTAACTTATTATATTACTTAAACAATAAAAAGAGATTGGTATGAAAAAGCATAATTTTTCTGCAGGTCCATCTATCCTAAGCGACTATACGATCAAAAACTCGGCCGCCGCGGTAGAGAATTTTGCCGGTACAGGGTTGTCCCTGCTGGAAGTCTCCCACAGAAGTAAAGAGTTTGTGGTAGTTTGTGACGAAGCGCGTGCATTAGTAAAAGAATTACTGGATGTACCCGCCGGATACGAAGTTGTATTCCTGGGCGGGGGGGCAAGCCTTCAGTTTTGTATGGTTCCTTACAACCTGATGAAAACGAAAGCCGCTTATCTGGATACCGGTACATGGGCATCCAATGCGATTAAGGAGGCTAAGTTATTTGGTGAAGTAGATGTGGTAGCCTCGTCGAAAGATGCAAATTACTCTTTTATACCGAAAGATTATGTGATACCTGAAGATGCGGATTATTTCCACTTTACATCTAATAATACCATTTTCGGAACAGAGATGCGTTATGATCCGGATGTAAAAGCACGGTTGGTTTCGGATATGTCTTCCGATATTTTCTCACGTCCTATAGATATTTCAAAATATGGTGTTATTTATGCCGGTGCACAAAAGAACCTGGCTCCTGCGGGGGTAACGCTGGCTATTGTGCGTGAAGATGCTTTGGGGCAGGTAGAACGTCCGATTCCAACGATGTTGAACTACAATACTCATATCAAGAAGGAGTCTATGTTCAATACCCCTCCTGTATTCCCGATCTTTGCAGCTTTGCAGACCTTGCAATGGTATAAACAGCAGGGCGGTGTGGCAGCTATGGAAAAACTGAATATTGAAAAGGCGGCTATCCTGTATGATGAAATAGACAGAAACAGATTGTTTAAAGGAACAGCTGCTGTAGAAGACCGTTCTATTATGAATGTTTGTTTCGTGATGAATGATGAATACAAGGAGCTGGAAGCTGACTTTAATGCCTTTGCTACAGCAGCCGGCATGTCTGGTATTAAAGGTCACCGCTCAGTAGGTGGATTCCGTGCTTCTATTTACAATGCGATGCCTAAGAGCAGCGTTGAGGCGTTAATAGCTTGTATGCAGGAATTTGAAAAACAACACTGATATGGCAAAAGTATTAGTCGCAACAGATAAACCGTTTGCTGCCGTTGCAGTAAACGGTATCCGTGAAGTAATAGAAGGTGCCGGTATGGAACTGGCACTACTGGAAAAATATACAGAGAAAGCACAGTTGCTGGATGCGGTAAAAGATGTGGATGCAATCATTATCCGTAGTGATATTATTGATGCAGAAGTATTGGATGCAGCTAAACAGTTGAAGATCGTGGTTCGTGCCGGAGCCGGTTACGATAATGTAGATCTGGAAGCTGCTACAGCCCACAATGTTTGTGTGATGAATACCCCGGGACAAAACTCGAATGCTGTTGCCGAATTGGTATTTGGTATGCTGGTTTTTGCGGTTCGTAACTTTTACAACGGTACTTCCGGAACTGAACTGAAAGGTAAGAAACTGGGTATTCTGGCTTATGGGAATGTAGGTCGTAATGTGGCCCGTATTGCCAAAGGGTTTGGTATGGATGTGTATGCATATGACGCGTATACTCCGGTACCGGCTATTGAAGCAGACGGTGTGACGGCAGTAGCTTCGACAGAAGAACTATTTAAAACCTGTCCGGTTATTTCTTTGCATATCCCTGCCACAGCAGAAACCAAAGGTTCGATTAACTTTGAACTGATGAATTCCATGCCAAAAGGCGCTGTAGTAGTGAATACGGCCCGTAAAGAAGTAATGGATGAAGCCGGGTTGAAACAGATGTTTGAAGCCCGTCCGGACTTTAAGTATGTAAGTGATATTAAGCCGGCTATCGATGCAGAATTAAAAGAGGCTTATCCGGACCGTTATTTTGCTACTCCCAAGAAAATGGGAGCACAAACTTCGGAGGCTAATATCAATGCCGGTATTGCTGCTGCGGAACAAATTGTAGGCTTTCTGCAAAACGGAAACGAAAAGTATCGCGTAAATTAATAAATTATAGTAGTTATCACTCGCTTTGCTCGTTAGTAGTCATCCGGCACTTTGTGCCTTAGTAGTCATCGCTCCTTACAGTCGCTGGTAGTCAAGTAGTGAAAGAATAAATATTCGTATTTCTACTTAACTACTAATGAGCAAGGCGAATGATGACTACTAAGTGAGCAAAGCGAGTGATAACTACTTAAAATAAAAGCTATGGCTATTATAAAACCATTCAAAGGAATTCGTCCGCCGAAAGAACTGGTGGAACAGGTGGCTTCCCGCCCTTACGATGTGCTTAATTCTGAAGAGGCACGCCGGGAAGCAGGTGATAACAAAAAGTCATTGTATCATATTATTAAACCGGAGATTGATTTTCCGGTAGGTACGGATGAACATGATGAAGTAGTATATGAGAAAGCTGCTGAGAATTTTCAGAAGTTTCAGGATAAAGGCTGGCTGGTGCAGGATGATAAAGAACAGTATTATGTATATGCCCAGACTATGAACGGACGTACGCAATACGGCCTGGTCGTATGTGCGTATGTGGATGACTATATGAAGGGTAATATCAAAAAACATGAGTTAACCCGCCGGGATAAAGAAGAGGACCGGATGAAACATGTACGTGTAAATAATGCCAATATCGAACCGGTATTCTTTGCTTATCCTGATAATCCGGAACTGGATGCAATTGTAAAAAAATATGCTCAAAACGAGCCGGAGTATGATTTTGTGGCGGAACTGGATGGTTTTGGCCATACCTTCTGGATCATTGATGATGCAGCCGATATTGCCCGTATTACTGAACTGTTTGCTGAAATTCCTTCGCTTTATATTGCAGACGGACATCACCGCTCCGCAGCGGCGGCACTGGTTGGTGTAGAGAAAGCACAGCAGAATCCGGATCATCGCGGAGATGAAGAGTATAATTACTTTATGGCTGTTTGTTTCCCTGCGAACCAACTTACGATTATTGATTACAACCGTGTGGTGAAAGACCTGAATGGTTTAACGGATGAAGAGTTCCTTGCTAAACTGGAACAAAACTTTGTTGTTGAAAAGAAAGGTACGGATATCTATAAACCGGAAGCGTTGCATAATATGTCTGTTTATCTTTCCGGTTACTGGTATTCGCTGACAGCCAAAGAGGGAACCTATGATGATAATGACCCGATTGGTGTGTTGGATGTAACAATTACTTCCAACCTGATTCTGGATGAAATTTTAGGTATTAAAGACCTTCGTTCGGATAAACGGATTGATTTCGTAGGAGGTATCCGTGGGTTGGGTGAACTAAAACGCCGGGTAGATAGCGGCGAAATGCGTGTGGCACTGGCTCTTTATCCGGTATCCATGAAGCAATTGATCGACATTGCCGACACAGGTAATATTATGCCTCCCAAAACAACCTGGTTTGAACCTAAACTACGTTCAGGCCTGGTAATACATAAGTTGGTGTAACAATATGTTCTAATCCTGAAAGGATTGAATGTGAATACCCCCCCAGTCGCTTCGCTTCACTGGGGATTATTCATATTCTACCCCTATTGGGGTAAAGACTTTTCTTTCTATTTCTTCCGTAACAGTACCGAACGGGTAACTTCATCGTTCCAGGCTACCATTAAGGTTCTGAAATCGGCATAGATATCCGGGGTAATTGTTGTTGTGTTGAATGTTAGTTTCCGGGTTATTGTAACCATTTTCCCTGCCTGCTCTATTTTATATTCATAATTGCCTGCTTTGTTGGAAATCGTGCGTGTAGCGTCTGTTTGTATTAACAGTTCCATTTCGTCGGGAATCTCTACTGAATAAACATTGTATTCGCCCGCATCATAAGGAAGGGATAATATCTTTTCTCTTATAGTGTTATACCTATGAAAACCTTTTTTTGCGGATATCCTCTTTTCCTTCCGGCAATGACAGGAGATGATAATTAGCAGGAAGTTCCATAGAAGAAACACTCTTCACTTCGTTACCGGAATCTATTGTTAAAGTAAAAGTAGCAGGTTTATCTGTGCACGCAGAAGGAAGTTCTATGTTTCCTTTTTCTCCTTTGGAAGAAACGATCCGTAAAGGGTATAAATCCGGATAAAGACAGGCCGGAGGTATTCCTTTTCCGGATACGCTTAAAGGTTTTTCGTTACAAACAACGAAAAGTTCTTTTATTGCACTCAGCCCCATACTTTCTTCCGGTGCATCTGTCTGATAGATAGCCCATAATTGGGGATTATATTCCAGTGCGGATAAAAGGGTATAAAGCATATTTGCTTTTTCCGCAGCAGTAGCGTACGCAGAACCGGTAACCTCACTCAAGGGCCGTATCCGGTAACCGGTTTCCTGTAAGGATAGAGGGAATAGGTCCAGTTTGGTATGTACATAATCCAGAATGGCTTCTATTTTTTCCGTATCTCCTTCTACGTGTCCGGTTAATGCTTCTGCAAATGTCAGAAATTGCAAACGGTCTTTTGACGGGTTGAATTGAGCAAACAGGGAAGCCAGTGCTTCTTCCTCTGTGCGCCAGGTAGAAGCAGCAAGGAACGGTACATCTCCATTTGCCATCCACACATCAGGAGCCTGCGAGGCAGCGGGCAGGTCACGGAATACCCATTTAATTGTTTTCTTTCCTTCTGTATTTCCGGTTTGTGGAGTCGCTTTTATCTGTGCCAGATAATAATGAAGGGATTTACTCTGTGGTACGGATATTGAAATTGTATATTCCTTTACCGGAGAGGTTTGTTCAATCTCTTCAAACAGGTCCAGTTCCGTCAGGTATCCGGGTTTGGTCAATACCGAATAATCCAGATAAATCGTTGCTTCCAGTTCCAGTCCGGTATGTACGATTACTAACTCTTTCAGGTGATTATGGCCGGGCGCATTGGCTGCCTGCCGGGGTAATACTTCCACAAATGCGTTTTCCGGTGTTTCTATAATTGTACCGTCTTTCTGGCGGGTATACGAACTGTGGATTTTTATTTCCTGATACTGTGGGTTATATACAATAAAACTTTCGCCATACGTTCTGTTCATTGCGGTATGGGTAAAAAGGGTCAGTTCCATTGAATATCTGTATTCCTGGCTTCCATCCGCATTCAGGGTATAGGCTCTGGACAATGTCCGGTATTCTGCCTCCGGTGCAGCATAGGCTGCGGAAGAAAAGAGTAGTGCCAGAAGGAGCGTTACATTATATATAGATACGTTTTTCATCTGCTTATTTTTTTACAACCCAATAATTACCAAATTCTTTATGTTTGTTTACAGCCGTACGGAAACCTTCCTAGTCAGAAGCCTCATATACCCGCTTTTTTAACACAAGTTGTTGTGTCAGGCGGATTTTGGAACCATTCTGTGAAAGAGATCCGCTGAAATCAGCCGCATTGGATACTGATGATTCCGTACGTATGCCTTCTACCAGGCGATAGCCTCTGGGCAGGTCAATTTCTTCCGTTAATTCAACCAGCCGGGAACAGGCATCTTTAAAGTCGTATTTGCGAGATTCCAATGATGTATCTATCCGCAAATAGCTCTTAACCTGGTTATACAGATTATTCATAACCATTGGCTTAAAAACCATTTCGCCTGAAGTGGCCAGTGCATAGCCCGGTATTTCGTAATGAAAGGTTATCCGTATCGGACCGGCCATGTAATTTTTAGGATCTTTTCCGTAATCCACTTTTATCATGCGTGCTTTAGGCGACACCGCCAATAGTTGGCTTTCCAGTTGGTTTGTCCACTCTGTCTGCCAGCCTTGTGTAAACATACGGCGAATATTGGCATCCGATTGTCCTTCGGCTGTGATTGTGAAACTGCCTTTCAGATTTCCTTTTTCATCCAGCCGGTTTTTGGCATGAATACGCAGGTAATGGTTTTCCGGTGCAGATACAGGAGTCAGGCACAAATCCGAACCTTCCGGTACACCGGGCAAATAATGTTGTTGCTGCTCTGCACTACTCCACAATTCACGCACAAAGGGTACCCATGTGGGATCGAGTGGCATATAGGTGCCATTCGACAGTTTCACCACTGCTACGCAATGGTTGAAGTGGTCTGCCGGGATCTCTTCTACCCGGCTTCCTGCCATGGTCATAGCCGGATAAGCCTCAAATCCGGCCATCCGGAGGAACGAGATCAACGTTCCGGCAATGTCTTTGCAGACCCCGCAACGGTCTGTATAATTCATTTTTGTACTATGGAGCGTAAACCCTTCTCCTTCTCCCATGGAGATACCGGAGTAACGGATGTTATCTGCCACCCAGTGGGTCAGTACCTCTATTTTTCCATCTCCGTTTTCTTTCCACGGATCAATTCATCTACTTTTTTCTGAGCATCCGGCCAGGCATGGAAACTATCGTACTCCTCGTTTACATTATGAAACCAGAGCGATTTATCACGCCATCCGGCAGTGGAAGACATGAACAGCTTGGGAGCTGCATCAAAGAGATCTACCATATTGGGTTCACGTTCGAATGGACTTACTTTCTGTAAAGAAAATGAATAAACTTTGCGTCCATCCTGATATCGCATGGAAGATTGGCAGGCACCCTGGTAAAACTGAAATTGTAATTCTTTCTCCATCGGTAGAGAAACCATATAGGTTTTCCGGATAGTCGGATAATCTACCCAGAAAGGTACAATATCATAAAAATGGCCACGCATCGGAGGTATAAACCGTGAATCGTCGTCGTTCAGGCTGCCAAGCAGCGCATAGGTAAACCCTTTCTTATCAATTTCATATTCCACAATATCCCCGGGCTCCAGCCGTCCTACCTGTAGCATGATTTCGCGGGCACCCCAATAAATAGCCCGGGCAGGAGCTGCATAATCACAGGTCTGGGTTACATCCAGATTCACCACATCCCCATTGGCACGGTAGATTGTAGCCCATTTGAATTTGGCAAAGGCCGTCAGCGGATCATATTCATACCTGACGGTCCGGTGAGCCAACGCCCCTTTCCAGGTCTGCATTCTTAATTTTTTGTATACGGTAAACGAACCCGAACCAGTGGGTTCTACCTTTACATGAATACTATCTGCCAGTACAACACAGTCTGCATCCGGATATTCCGGAAACACCTGCATTGTCGGGTCAACCGACAATGCACAACTTTCATCTTCCTGCGCATAAACAGTCAGGAAACAGCTCAAAAAGAGTAGTAGCCAATGTTTTTTCATATATAATTTAACTTTATCTATTTAAATGAAACCATGTAATCGTATAGATTCCAGTAAACAGTGTTTACTTCGTCCGGTGGAGCAGCATTGTTCAACGCATTGGTTGAAATACTGATTAACTCCCGCAATTTGTTTTTCCCGGTTTCAGAATTACCCAAATCCATTGCTGTTACTGCATTTATCAGAGTTTCTAATTGTTGCAATGTGGGCAATACCTTTTCTCCATATACACGAAACTCTTTGATTGTAATATCTTTTTTAGAAACGATTTTAACAAACCGGCCTATATGATTATTTAGCTTACTCCAGTTCTTATTATCCGCACTAACATATACTTCATAATCCGGGTCCGGAGATTCAAGTAGTAAGTTTACTTCAGAAATCTGAAATTCGCCCAACAAATCTACTATTATTTCCGGATAAATAATTTTTTTCCCTTTTTTAGTTATCTCTATTCTGACCTGCGTGTCCGGAGAACCATCTACTGCTTCGGCCGGATTTCCTTTTATTTTATCCGCATGGATAAAAATGTTTCTTTTTAGCGCTAAATTTCCGGCATTCGGATCAATGGCTGTTGTAAGTAACACATTGTCAAGAACCATATCTACCACTTCTTTAATCTCTTCCGGAGAATTTTTAGCTTCGCGTGTATAGTTTTGCCGGTCCATAATCCAGTTCCAATAGAAATTAAAATAATCGCTAGCCTGTAGGGTCTCAACCGGTGTACCATCCTGTAGGTTTTTCTCGACTTTATCCAAATATTCGTTCCAGATTGTTTTATATACATCGGGGAAAATGCCTTCATAGTTTCGCCATCCATAATCTTTCAACGAACTGCCACCCCGTGAACCCCATGTGGAAATGAGGGTTTTGGCATTCATTTCAAAAATATCCGTGGCAAAATCATCATATCCTTCTGCCAAATCCGTAGCTTTGCCGATCCATTCTCCGCCTAATTGTTCTTTTTGAGTGCTTTGAACCCGGTTTAAAAGATCAAATGCCTGTAGGAACGCGGCTTTATGCTTTCTGAAATCTTCCAGCGAACCGTTGTCCCGGGCTTTCAGGACTTCGTTGTAGACCAGTACTGCATAATTGCTCACCATTTGCCGCATAATTTCTGTCAGATCATACCGGTATGGTTCGCTATCTTTGAATTTCTCATATTCTTCCACCAGCAATTGAAATGCTTTTTCCAGATTTTCTGCTCCATAAGGAATATGTTGGCTGCCGTAATCCTGTGGGCCTTTACTTTTCATACCAAATAGTTCGTTCGTATAACGGACCCCATGGTTGTAATTGCTTTTTCTCATGATCTCCCAAGCCAAAGTCGCTTTTTCGGAATATCCTCCATACCTTCTTTCCACATATTGCTCAAGCCACCGGCTTATATCAAAGTTTTCATCTGCCCATACCAGATCAAAAATCAATTCATAGATAACCGGATTATCATACATGGCTTCTGATATAATACCCAATCCCTGCATATGTTTACTGTTTTTCCGGGCATTCTGAATGTCTTCTACCATGACATCCATTTGTCCGTGCATGGACGGATTACCTCCAAAATTGGCCAACAAACACCAGGCCCAATCAGTGCCGTTAAACTCTAATCCGTCCAAAGTCGTATCATCATATTTCAGCTTATTGTATTTTGTCCATGATGTGAGCGGATATTTTATCAGGTCCACAATTAAAACATGTTTGTTTTTATTTACTCCCAAACCATTGAGTAAGCTATTGGTCGGGTTACTTTGCCATCCCTGTATAATCCAGACTGCTTCAGGGTTGTATTCGAGAAGCGACTCCAATACCTCTTTGGATATAATATCATCTGTTAATCCGGGGGGACGGATGCCTCCTTCATGAAAAGGGTCTACTGCATAATAACGGGATGTTTTTCCATACACAAATTCCTGTGCCTGATAAAACAAGCGTGCATATTCATCATATTTCCGCGAGTCTGTCGCAATCATGTATGGCCTGCTAAATCCATTCCATAATCCCTGTTCTATGATTTCTACATCCTGTTGGTATTCTCCAAAATTAGTTGGAACCATTCCGGCGTACCCCTGTAATACGGTTTGCATGCCTAACGATCTCTTCCAACGCTGTGTTTTTCTGGCCAGCTCCAACCGGTCTTTTATATATCCGTCAGGCACCGGTCCGCCAAAACTTTCCATGTTATCCATAAATTGCCATGCATAATAAGCAGGTCCCGTCAGCCAGTCTTTGGCATCGTCAAAGGTATAGCCGAAATTCATCATGAATCTAATCCATGTGGCTTCCTGCCCGGCAAGGTCTAAAACAACATTCACTCCATTCAATGCAAGCCAGTCGTTCTCCTGTTGCCAGTTTTCTTCACCGAAAAAAGAGAAAGTATAATTTAATGTACAATAATTGAATGCATACCGCACTTTATAAGGTGTTTCTTTCCGGACTGTCTCTTCTACAGGAACAAGCCGGTCCGGCATTTTCACCTGTTTGGTTTGCTCAGAGATATGCACGTGCAGATAGTTTTTTAAATAATAATTCAGTCCGGTTGTCAGCGATAAACCTTCATTTCCTTTTATATGGATTTTTCCGTCCGCATCGCTTAACTCAAAATAATCATATTCGTTGGTGCTGCCTGCCAGTTCAAAGGTAAACCAACTACGGTATTCCGCTCCTATGATCCGGTCAATGATACCATATATATTTTGGATCGTCTCGGTATTTGTAATGGGTTGATTATAGATGGTTTCCTCAAAGGCTTTTACATCTAATATATCCTCTAAAGATCCCTGTCTTAATGGAGATGTATTTGTGTTCGTTTTCTTTCCATACACTTTTACTTCAGAGAGGTAAGCTTTATCTTCTTCGTCTGTAAATTCGATATATACACGGACAATCCGGTATTTTTCAGGTTTTTCAAAAACAATCTGATCTCCCTGCTCTGTTGTTTCTTTTGCTTCACGCGTGCGGTAAATACGGTTGTAATTTTTTCCGTCATTACTTCCATACAGGGAATAGTATGATTTTTTACCCGGAGGAAAATAAACGACAATCTGCTTTATATCATATGTGTCCAATAAATCCACATCTACATAAGCCGGGAAGAATATGCCTGACCAGCATGTGTTGAGATCGCCGTCAGTAACGTTTTGCGCCTGTAATTTAGATAAATTACTCCTTACCGGTTTTTTATAGGCTATGTTTCCGGTATCAGCCAATAACATGGAACTATCCGCGATAAATGAAAATGCGGATAGGGTTACTATTAAAAATAGCAATAGTGGTTTTCTGAAATGGTTTTTCATGGTATTTATTTAAAATCTGTTTAATCTGTATTTATATAATATTATCCAGTACACTCCGCCAGTCTTCATCATTCTGCGGCTGGTAAGTATGAATACCTAATGCCGTTCTACTTCTATATTTTTCTTTCCGTCATCAATGAATAACGTTTCGTCCGGATTCATATTCCCGTCCTGCAGCATATACTCAAATATTTCCGGGTCCGGTTTGGTCATATTCAATTCGTAGGATGCATACATTTTATCAAAATAATCATTGATAGGGCGTCCGGCTTCCGAAAAACGGGTGGAACGGGCCCAATCCTGTATGTATGGATTTGTATTACTTAATAGATACACGTTGTAATTCTTCCGTAAATCCAGAATGTAATCAAGCTTATATTGAGGCACATCTACAACGAATCCCATCCAGCCATAGCGAACTTCTTCCAATGAAAGCTCTTTACCTGTATATTCGCTTAACACTTTGCGGAACTCTTCCTGTGTCATATCTCCGTTTTCTACTTCCAGAAAAATGCCTTTCTGTTCATAAGGATCGATCAGTTTTTCCGCGTCTTTTACTCCGATCTCTTCAAATCGTTTCACTGCCTGGTCCCGGTCAATTGTCATAATAACCCCACCCAGATCAAACACAATATTTTTTATTGTTGCCATTCCGACTATGATTTAATTTTTACTCTGTGCAAAGATAATATCCCTATACGGAAATGAAGAATCAAAACTCATTCTTTTTCGTTTCTTCATATTCTTATGTATAATCTGATTTTTTTATAAAAAAGAATCTCTTTTAGAACAAATCAGGGGGTATGGATTGTTATGTATTGTGAATGATCAAATAAGAAATTATGAAAAATATATATTTATTAATCTTTGCATCTCTCCTTATTTGCTTTGGATGTAGCAGAAATAAGAATAAGATCTATCATGAATACGAACTTCCGGAACCGGCTGTTGTCGACCAGGATATAGTTGAAGTTCCTGTAGTCGTAAATATTCAGGATTCCCTAAATATAAAAGATGGAATGGGAGAAATTGTAGAAGCTCATTATGAAGGAGTGCTTCCGGCTGCAGACGGTCCCGGCATCAAATACGATCTGGATATCTGGAAACAGGAAAATAGTAATGAAGGGGTTTTTTTGGCTTTCTACTACTTATCTGGGAGGTGAAAACGAAGATGACCACTCCTTTATTTCAGAAGGGCGGCTGAGCATTACAAACCGGAACTATGAAGGAAATAGCGAAATAATTTATTCATTGGCTCCATTAGATGGAAGTACTCCCCTCTATTTTGTTGTCGATGGAGAAGATCTTACAATGCTGGACCGGCAAATGGGGCACATCTCTTCCAATACCAACCATAACTATACATTACAGAGGAAATAATTCCCTAACCTTATAGTCCATCTTTGTATAAAAAAGAGGCGCCTGTTTCCCTTGGGCGCCTCTGCTTTTATATAAGGATGATAAAATTTTTATAGTGACAGCTTTTTACGGATCGCTTTTGGTATGGCGTCTTTATGAACAACAATGCTCATTGTTTTATAAGCAACAAACGCTTCCGAAGCATACCAGGTTCCTTCGTATTTGTTATCTGTTCCCCATGAATTTTTAACCATGTAGAACTTTTTACCTGTCTGGTCCTGTGCGATTCCATAGATCAACATACCATGATCGTCGGTTGTCTGATAGTTATCGTATGCTATCTGTCGCATTTCCTGGGTAATTTCCAGTTCTTTGCAGGGACGTTCAACTAATTTTTTGATTTCATCTTCTTTCTCTTTGCGGCTTAACCCTACCCAACGGTCCTGATCAGACCCGGATGTTTCCATATATTCTATATCAGGCATCACTGCAATACCATTACGGGTAAATCCGGTTTCACTTACGTCCGAAGCCCATGCAATTGTATAACCACTGTTAATCGCATTTTCGAAAACCTGCATCAATTCGTCCAGAGGTAAATTGTGGGAAATACCCCAACGCCAGTTATCCGGAATCTCGAGTGCATAGGCGGAGTAAAAAGGTTCGTGTGTGAAAGAGGTAAGAGATACGTAATCGTCTGCATTAATATCCATTTCCTTTACAAAGCTAAGAGGAGTATACTCTTTTCCCTGGTAAGTAAATGTTTCAGGCAAAGGGCTCAGGTAGGTATCAATAATAGCATCGAATCCTTTTTTCCATGCTGTGGACAGTTTTCCGTTCGGATTTTTCAATACGCCATTTAAATAGCCGGCAGCTACACTTTCCATCTCACCGTGTACATGCATATCTTCTCCGTACTCAAGTCCTCTCATTACTTCGCCGGGAACAGCTCCGTAGTGTTTGGTTACATATAATACATCTTCAAAAGAACCACCCTGTGCAAAGTTTAAATAGCCGTGCATACGCACAAATTTCTCGGCTTTGTCTTTGTAAGAATGACTCACTACAAACATTTCCGACAGATCGTGTTCTCCTTTTCCTTTCCGGATAAGTTCGGCTTCAAGCATGCCCAGGCCGGAATAAGACCAGCAGGTACCTGCCCGGTTTTGGTTTTTTACAGGAGTGATTTTTAACTCTTTTACCGGAGTAAACCGGTACTCTTCTTCCTGTGCATTGACTGTAGTAGTCAATGTTATTGCCAGAAATAGGGTGGCGTACATTAATTTCTTCATAACTGAATTCGTTTAATCTGTTATTTATTCATGCAAATATACAATATGCAATTTATACAAGCGATTTTTTTATTTACTTTTGTTCCCTGAAAATGAGAACCTATCCGTTTAGATTTGTTCTGAAACAATTTATCAAATGAAAATTACAATTATAGGTAGTGGGAATATCGGTGGAGCTATTGCACGCGGATTGGCACAGGGTACAGTTTGTGAATCCAGGAATATTACCTGTGCAGACCATTCGGAAGAAATTCTTCAACGCTTAAAAGTTGATAATCCTGATTTTACAGTCACACAAAATAATATAGAAGCTATGCAGGGCGCGGATATTATTATCATCGCTGTAAAGCCCTGGCTGGTAGAAGCTGTTATTGATCAGATTAAAAGTTTTCTGGATTATGATAAACAGATCGTTGTTTCTATTGCGGCAGGTGTGACCTTCGAGCAGTTGACCGCGTTCTTTACAAAGCATAGCAGCTATGATTATATGAGTACACCCGCTTTATTCAGGGTAATGCCTAATACAGCTATTGAAGTAATGAGTAGTATGACATTTGTTTCTGCTTATAATGCTACCCAGGAACAGTCAGAACTGATCATCCGTATTTTTAATGAATTGGGGAATGCGATCCTGATAGAAGAACGCTTAATGGGAGCCGGTACGGCTTTGGCATCCAGCGGTATTGCTTTTGCTATGAGATATATCCGGGCTTCGATAGAGGGTGGAGTAGAATTAGGTTTTTATCCCCAACAGGCTCAGGAGATTGTCGTCCATACGGTAAAAGGCGCGGTAGATCTTCTATTGAAAAATAAATCTAATCCGGAAGCCGAAATAGATAGAGTAACTACTCCCGGTGGTGTTGCTATTAAAGGATTGAATGAAATGGAACTTTCCGGGTTTACCTCTTCTGTGATCCGTGGGCTAAAGGCCAGTAAGTGACCCAACCCCCTAACCCCCTAAAGGGGGGGGACGAAGATATCTGCTGGCTTACCGCTGGCTTTTTGCTGGCGCAGATTTAAATCTGTGCTCAAACCCAACATACATTAAATAACTACACATCCGGATTTAAGTCGTATCCCGAAGAGATTAAATGTGAATCGTAGATCGGCCTTAGCCAATACTCCCCGGTGAAGTTTGCGACCGGTGAAAAAGTGATACAACTTACTCTACAAAGCCGGGAGATCCTAGCCTTCAGGTTAAGGTAAATCTGGTCGGAGGGGATTACAAATCCTCTTCGACCACTATCTGTGCTTCTTTACCGTCTGTTAATTTAGGCGCAGATTTAAATCTGCGCCTAAATTAACAGACGGT
>JAJQAZ010000129.1 GCA_021203545.1 Tannerellaceae bacterium
TTTATATATAAGTCTATTATAGAATAACACAAGTAGTTTTTTGTCAAACATGAAATACAATTTTATAAATATGGATTTATTGATGTTTAATCTGAAAAGTTATTAGTATACAACAATTCTGAATTTTGTAAACTACGGCAATACTTAAAAAGATTAATACTATTATAAAATTAAGAGGTAACCAATATATGAAAACAATATTAGTAACAGGAGGTGCAGGATTTATTGGGGCTCATTTATGTGAATTTTTGCTACATAAAGGAGACCGGGTAATCTGTTTAGATAATCTGTATTCCGGTAATTATTCCAATATAGAACATTTATTTGCTTATTCTAATTTTCATTTTGTTCGCCACGATGTAACACAGTTATTTGATACTCCGGTGAATGAGATTTATAATCTTGCATGTCCGGCATCTCCTATCTTTTACCAGGACGACCCTGTAAAAACATTTACGACTTCTGTCTTTGGCACTTATCATATGCTGGAACTGGCAAAAAAAATATAATGCCGTATTGCTCCAGTCATCTACCAGTGAGGTATATGGTGACCCTCTAATACACCCACAAAAGGAAACCGACTGGGGAAATGTGAATCCGGTCGGTGTGAGAAGTTGTTATGACGAAGGAAAAAGAGGAGCAGAATGTTTGTGCCTGGATTATCATCGTCAGTATAAGGTGGATGTAAAGATTATCCGGATATTCAATACCTACGGTCCCCGAATGAGAGAAGATGACGGCCGGGTAATCTCTAATTTTATACTTCAGGCACTAAAAGGAGAAAATATTACAATTTATGGGGATGGTTCGCAAACCCGGAGTTTCCAGTATATAGATGATCTGATAAATGCAATGACAGGAGTAATGAGAATCCCGAATTTTACTGGTCCTGTCAATATAGGGAATCCAGCAGAGTTTACAATTCTGGAATTGGCTGAAAAAGTGATCTGGATGACAAAGTCTAAATCCAAAATGATTTTCCTACCCCTTCCCGGAGATGATCCCAAAAAGAGAAGGCCAGATATTTCCTTAATAAAAAAAGTTTTAAAAGGGTGGTCACCTACTATTTCACTGGAAGATGGCTTAAAAATGACTATAGATTATTTTAAAACAATCAATTATAATATTGCAATGTAATATTCCTGATATGGAGAATATAAATACAAAGATCTCAGTTCTAATGCCGGTGTATAATCAGTCAGGGTTTATAAGAAGGGCATGGAAAAGCCTGGAACAACAAACTTATAAAAACTGGGAATTGATAATTATTAATGATGGTAGTACAGATAACGTAGAAAATGTGCTTCAGGATATCAATCAGGATTCCCGGGTAAACTATATAAAGAATGAGAGGAATCAAGGGCTTGGTTTTTCTTTAAACAAAGGGTTGAAGTATGCGACCGGTGAATATATTGCTTATTTACCTGCTGACGACATTTATTACAAAAATCATTGGAAACTCTTTGTAAAGTTCTGGATAGTTCGGAAGATACAATTCTTGCATTTTCCGGGGTTGTATTTGATCAGAGTGATTCTCTTAACAATCCGTCTGAAACAGATACACCTTTGGTGATTCCTGGACATTCTCTTCAACTAGTACAGGTCTGTCACAAAAAGACTGATGATCGTTGGTTAGAAAGGAGTGAATATGTTACAGAAGATTATTTCCTTATGTATTGGAATAAACTTGCTGTAAAAGGAATGATTAAAGGGACTTTAACTATTTCATGTTTCTGGACTCAACATATAGATCAACGTTTGCGAATGATTGGTGAAAGTTCAGGAAGTAATCTGAATAAGTACAGGCAATATTACAACGTGGAGAGTCCAATAAAAATCAGGCCCCACAAGTATAAGTTTGTAGATGAAGAGACGTTATTTGCATCTTTCAGGAAACAACATCCTCTTCGGAAAGATGGTTTGAAAATTCTTATTCTTGGAGAACTGTCTTACAATCCAGAGCGGATATATGCATTCGAAGAGGCTGGACATAAATTGTATGGGCTCTGGATGGAAAAACCACCTTTGCCTTTAAACTATGTGGAAAAATTACCTTTCGGACATGTTGATGATATTTCTGTTAAAGATAAAAATTGGACAAGAAAGATAAAAGAGATTGCTCCGGATATAATTTATGGTGTATCAAATATCTCAGGAGTGTTATCTGCATTCAAATATCTAAGCAAAATCAGGGAATGTTTACCACATATACCTTTTGTGTGGCATTTCAAGGAAGGGCCTTTTGCTGCTATTAATTCAGGAGTATGGCAGAATTTAATTTATTTGTATAATGAAGCAGATGGACATATCTTTCTGAATGAACTTACCAAACAATGGATAGGACAGTTTATTATAGCCGCAAAAAGTAGTTATATTCTGGATATGGATATGCCCAAAATGGATTATTTTACAGATAACTTTACTCCTAAACTTTCAGAGAAGGATAGGGAAATACATACATTTGTTGCCGGACGTTTTATCGGTATTGCAGAAGAGGATATACGTTTGCTTGCAAAAAATAATGTACATATCCATGTCTATTCTGAAAGTTTCCATGTTTATCAGCATCCTACCTATCATTTCTATCAAACAATTGCTCCCAAACATTTTCACCTACATCCCCATTGTTCCAACGATCAATGGGTAGAAGAATTTTCCCGGTATGATGCTGGCTGGCTTCATTTATTTGATAGTAAAAATGAGGGAGAACTACAGAAAATGAATTGGGATGATCTGAATCTTCCCTGCCGTCTTGGCACATATGCGGCTGCAGGGGTGCCTATGATATCGAAAAAATAGTGGAAGTCTTGTAGCAGTTAATGACTTATTGAAATCTTATGATATTGCTCTTTTTATTGAGGATATGCAGGATTTATGTGACCAGTTGAAAGATAAATCCCGGATGAAGGTACTTTCGGAGAATGTATTGAGTTGTCGTGAAAAGTTTACTTTTGATTATCATCTTCCAGCATTGATAGAGTATTTCCGGCAGGTAATTAAATTAAAAAAGGAGGAAAGATGAAAGATCAGGTTTTACAACAAATAGCAAATGTTTTATCACTCACCTATTCAAAAGTAACATCTCCGGGATTAATGACCGGTAAAATGGGATTGGCTTTGTTTTTTTATGAGTATTCCAGATATACCGGTAATCAATACTATGAAACACTGGGAGATGAACTTGTAGATATAATATTGGAAAAAAACAATCTGCCTGGTCTGGATTTAAATATAGGTATAACAGGTATTTGCTTGGGAGTAGAGTATCTAATAGAGAAAGGTTTTGTTTCCGGTGAACCAGCCGAGGTCTTGTCGGATTATGACGATCTGATTTTTAAAAATATCGCAGATGCTAAATGGTTTTTATCAAAAGCTGATGATTCTTTTTTCTCTTCCGGCCTATATTTTCTGATAAGGTGTAAAGATATGCACCGGAAAGAACAATTAGCAGCAATAGAACAGCTTTTAAACAGTTGTAAGACTTTGTTAGAGGAAGAGTATTGCAGAACTTTGGTTTTATACAATTCGATGCTCTACTTCTTGAATAAATTATCTGCATTAGTTGACTCTGGTATTAATTTACAACCTTTCTTTGATAAAGTAATTCAATGCATTGAACATTCTATACATAATGGTTTATACGATAAAATGGATATTGAATTATTAGATATTCTTTTGTCAGATGCTCTAAGGAAAGGTTTTGTTTGTCAGTTTAATCCTAAATTAATAATAGATAAAGAAGATATAGGAGAAGTTCAGCATTTTATAAAAGATACCTGGCAACAACTACTATACAGGGATAAGTTTCTAAAGAAGAATGTAAGTTTAGAAAATGTAAACTGTTTTTTGAAAGAAGTTTTATATAATTATGATCCCTCAGAACTGGTACTAAAGAGAGGTATTGCAGGGCTAGGGTTAGGAATACTAAAAAACTTGAATCAGTTTACATAAAACAAGGCAATTTATGATAATATAAAAAAGGATTTATATGTCTGTTAGTGTAAAATAGAGAGTATTTATTTGCTTACCTATAGACAATATTTTATGTATTAAGTATAAGCAGA
>JAJQAZ010000132.1 GCA_021203545.1 Tannerellaceae bacterium
CTTGTCGGTCAGTTTTTTTACTTTTTTTATATCAAAAATTATTTTATAAACAATTAACTGATATCAAAATGCCAACAACTATCTTTGATCCCGATACAGAAATATTTGAAGGAAAAACACCTCTCATAAAACTATTTATAAAGTTTGAGAAAACACATTCATCCCGTCAGATGAAACCCTATTATCACTATTACTATCACAAATCATTAACCGAATGGCGATCATTAGATAAAGCTACCCGAAGGTTTCTGATAAACCTGGTGAGGCATAACTGGCAACGCTGCCTGAATTATCTGTTGGAATATACAATAGTAGGGTCTTTACAGTATGAACTGCGCGATGGCAAAACGGATATACGATTGGTATATATGAATGAAAAAAGAAATCAGAAAATAAAGCAAAGTAAGTCGCATTTTTCATTTTCTTTTCATCTGGCCTTTCATGTGAAAATGAAAACAACTATACATGCTATTCGCAGATTACTCGATTTGTTTCCTTATATAACTGAAAATATGGAGGAGTTTCTGGCACATGCCGAAAAAAAAGAAAAAAGAAGAAGAAAGAGTCAAAGAAAAGCTGGACCGGAAGAAGAAAAAGTAAACCAGAAAAAATGATAATTAATACAACTCTTTTGTAATGCGGACTTTTAGGGGCTTTAACATCTTTTATTGGTTTATTTATAGATCGGTTTTTACCTGAAAAGTAGTCAGAATCTCTCTCTTTTACACATCCGGAGCGGTTTGTGAGGAAATCTAAAAATGAACTTTTAATTTTTTTCGCTTCCCTATATTTGCATTGTTCAATAATGAACATATAACCTTACTAATTTAATTAATTATGCCGGTAAAATATCGGAAAGTAACCAGAACAGTCATCGGAGGTGAACACAAAGGTGAGAAGAGAGTGTATGCAGTAGCCAAGGCCAGCTATGCCTGTGATTTACCCCGTATTTGCGAGCTGATTTCAGCCAGGACCGCAATGTCAAGTTCAGAAGTGAAAGGAATTATTGACGCATTCCTTTGGGTATCCAACCTTGAGTTGAAAAACGGAGCCACTCTGCGGTTTGCAGATTGGGGCAGTTTCCGTTATGTATTACGTTCGGAGGGTACAGAAACTGAAAAAGAGTTTCAGGCCAACCACATCCGGGGTGCTAAAATCGTGTTCACTCCCGGTCCGACCCTGCGGGAAACAACCAAAAGTCTTCATTTTGAGTATGAGGCACCTTTCGAAAAAGAGGTGCCGGGTGAACCGGAAGAGTGTCCGTTACCACACATTGAATAACCGGTAACAAAGTGGGAGGGTGCTGCGTAAATCTGCGGAATCAGTGTGTTATCCTGCTATTTACAGCACCTCCTTTAAACTACAAAAAGCGTAATTATGAAAACTATCAATTTACAACTGAAAATGGCTACACTGTTATGTATAGCCGGTGTGATCCTGCTATTCAGTGGGATGATTCTGCCTCCTACGGGTGAACTACACCCATCCGTACTGATTGCCTTTGGCGAGATCTGTACGTTTGCCGGAGGACTCTTTGGGGTAGATTACTGCTACAAATTCAGAATAAAAAATGAAAGGTGAAAAATGAAAAATGCTGAAACAAAGATCACTACATTTTTTACATGGCAGGAAATGACTATTAGCGAAACGGCAGAAAAAAACGGACTGCAAAATATTCCGGATAAAAAGGCGGTGGAGGCACTTTTTTTTCTGGTAACCCGCCTGCTACAACCCTTACGGGAACTATATAAGAAACCGGTCCGTGTTACCAGTGGATACCGGTCGCCCGAAGTAAACCGGTTAGTAGGAGGGGTACCGGATAGCCAGCACCTGAAAGGAGAAGCGGTAGACCGCCGTACGGAAGATAATGAGCGATTGCTCCGTGTATTGCAGGAGAGTGGTTTAACTTTTGATCAGGCCATCCTTTACCGGCAACGGAATATACTTCATTTATCCCTGAAAAGGGAAGGTACAAACCGCAAAATGGTATTGATTCGATGAAACAGAACAGATTATTGTATATAGTCATCGGTTGTCTCTTTGTATTATCAGGCTGTAAAACATCGCGAAGGCCGGTTCAAAAATATAGCGGTGTGTTCCGGGACTCTCTTTACAGGGAGTCCGGCGACAGCCTTGATTACTCTTTTTCGCAAGGGCTTGAATTGAATAAAGATTTGTTTATACAACACATCCGTTATTCTGCTCCCGATTCCCTTTCCCGTCAGTTTATCTGCTCGGTGACCCGTATAGAAGAACGTATTCATAACAAAGAAGAGGCAAAAGCTTCTCTTATTTACCAAAACAGTAAATCTAAACAAGTACAGCATAGTAAAGAGGAGGCTATTGCTGTATCCGGGCAAACCCAAACCTCTTCAGCCGGATATCGCTCCTGTATATTTTTATTTATCTTACTAATCTTTATAACAATTCTTAAAATCAGAAAATTATGGCAATAACTTATAAAAGAATCAGACGTAAAGTCCTATCCGGAAAAGACCGGGGAATGGAAAAAGAATACATGATTATCAAAAGTTCAGGTACTTATACACTGGATGATGTTGCAAAACAGATCTGCCGGCGCAGCCGTATTCATGAGATAGACGTGAAACGGGTATTTCTGGAATTACAGGAAGTTATAAAAAACGGTATAAAAGAAGGCATGACTATACAGTTAGGAAATATGGGATATTTCATACCGGTACTATCTTCGGAAGGAACTGACCCCGGACAATGGTTTTCGAAAAAAAACATCAGGGATATCAAAATACAGTTCCGCCCCGGAAAAGGTTTAAAATTGGATAAGGAGTTCATTGAATTCTATCGGGGTTAAATTTAATCCGGAAATATAAAAGCAATTCCGGGCAGGGATATAACAGTTGAGTCCTAAAGAAAATTGTGTTGTACTTTGCCCGGCTATTCTACTGATAGATTCCGGTATATTAAACAAAAATAAAAAAAGAGTGTTTTTATATTAATTAAAACCTGCATATGAAATCTGGCATTTATTATCTTATTATATTTTTGTTGATTACAGCCTGTTCTGACAACGGTACTGAAACGTGGCCGGAAACAAGTGGGTCAGAAATTATGGAGGTCTATTTAAAACTGGGTGGAGGTGTTGAAACCCGTCTGGATAGCGAACCCTCCCAAAGTGATCTGTCGGCAACCGTTTATACGGCTATTCTCTATTTT
The DNA here is from genome assembly GCA_021203545.1 of Tannerellaceae bacterium. Lineage (GTDB taxonomy): Bacteria > Bacteroidota > Bacteroidia > Bacteroidales > Tannerellaceae > UBA4116. The sequence continues at coordinate 3,193 of JAJQAZ010000132.1, forward strand.
ATGGACAATCAGGCTGATCCTGCCTGTATAAGTATTTATAAAGCAGGTGCCGACGAAACAGCGGATATCACAATTGAAGAGTTACGGGCCGGTGCATCGCTAAGCGTTCCTAACAGTGCAAGCCAGGTATATGTGGTTGGTAACTGGAATTCGTGTGATGCTGCAGGAAATTATGCGGATTTCCCACAGGAAACGGGAGTAAGGTTATCTGAAATACGCTCTACTGTATTAAACATAAACCAGGTGGCTTACTGGGCACTGGCAGATGGTACAACAACGGGAGATACTTCCGGTTCTACGCAGAATAATGAAGTATACCGGATTGCCGTTATGGATGGGCAGGCACCCATACAGGAATATAACAGCACAACCCAGGGTGCATGGACAGGAGGCTCCGGCCCGGTAAACGGAGATTTCTTTGCCAGTTTTACACTCACCCCTGTGGTGGCCCGGTTAGAATGGGAGATCATATGGATTGCGATTAACGCCAATCGTTATACATTGACAGATGTATTCATTAATAATTACTATCAGAATTTACCTTTAAGCCTTTATACCGAAGGATTTTTTATTACCCATAACGGCGATGTAGCCGCCAGGTATACAGCAGGCAATCCATCATTTGCCTATACCAATTATAGGGCTATGTATAATCCGGTCTATTATACAGCCCGGAATACAAATGATACGGATACCGGTGTTACAGCAGGTAACGGCAGGGTATTTGCCTTTCATGTATTCGGGAATACCACTCCTCCTGAACTTGTTGTCCGGTTTACAGACATTACTTACCGGACCGATCCGGACGTAATTGTTCCGGAAGGATATGCTACCATACGGTTCTATGACCAGAACACTAATAAACCTATCCCGGCATTCGAAAGAAATAAGATTTATAAACCATATCAGTATATAAACGACGACTATGGTGTGCAAAACGGGTTCAGGATTGAATATAGTCCTTTACCTCCCACACCCAATCCCGCTCCGGATATAGATATCATTGTTTATCTGGTGGTTGAAGACTGGGTAAATGTAGATATTAATGCTGTATTGTAAATTGAACTTGAAAAATATCCTCATACCTTAGTGGATTTTGTGAAAGCTATTTCTTAAAAAAAAGAAATATTTATAACTTTGTGGGAAGTAAATGAATTCTATAACTAATAAATCTATGAATTATGGGTAAAGGTGATAGAAAAACTTACAAAGGAAAGCTTTTCAGAAGTTCTTATGGCAAGAAAAGAGCCAGAAAAGTAAAAAAGTCCTCAAAAACTTCTGCAGAAGCAAATCAGATATCGGATTAATTGATTGGATGTCTGTTTATTCAGGGGGTATTACAGCCCCCTATTATTTTCCTGGCGTATTAGGGTCTCTGAAAAGGGTGCTTAGAGAATCCTCCGGCTAATAACGAACTTTTTCTTTCTCTCTTCTGTTTTTAGGAAAAAACGAATTATGAGTAGAAGAGGTGAATTAGAAAAGGAGATCGCGATATTGGATGAACGGATTAAGAATGCGCCGGCAGATACCCCAAAATATGTAATGGATGCCTGGCGACTGGCATACGACGATCTTTCGTTTGACCTGAATAACCTGTATGATGACGAAGAGCCGGAACTCTTTGTCAATGATGATGACGGGGAGGGTTTGTGAATGGCAGAGTAACAGTATCACAACCTTGTATGATTTCCGGATCGTACCGGTTATGAATATTCCACCGGATAATCAGTAAACTATCTTTTTTAGAAATATCAATATCGTACGTATGATTCATGGGTGAATACCTGAACAGTCCTATCCGGCTGTGAATAATCCGGTCATTGAATGCGATAGGAAACCAGTTCTTGCCATATACGGGAAAATCCGTTCTTTCCGGCCGGAAATGACGGTGATATACTAATAAGGAATTTTCCCGGGCAGGCTTTACCGTTTCGGATGTCCAGTAGATATATATAAAAGGTTTAATTTCTTCATCCACATGTATATTGAAATGGTTCCGGGTTACTCCCAGTTTATCCATTACAAACCCGGCTTCTTTTCTGTGAAAGTGATAAATATAACTGATTCCTGTCAGTAGGATGAGTAGGAAAATCAGAAAGAATAGAATTTTTCTTTTATTCATGTTGTTTCTTGATCTCTATAGCTTTAGTATTGGCTATAATAAGCCCGCAGTACCCAGTATTGTGCTTCGTTTTCGAGTGAGAAAGGGTAAGTAACCAGTTCATTGAGCTTAAGTATTATCTCTGTTTCCTGTTCTTTGTAAACACCAAAACGGATGCCGTCCGGGTCTATCATAAGGCCAAATTTGTTGTCGATACGGTGTATATTTTCTTTTACCACTTCCTCGCAAATTAAAATGTCTCCATTGCTGAAATCGAAGCCTGCCGGTAGAACATCCGCGTTTTCAACCTCTACTGCCAACTGTTTTAGTTTAGAATGGGTGGGAACTGTAATGGTAGGGAGTTGGCGGATAAAGTCGGCATCCTTATATTTTATTATATAATCCTGTAGATATAATGTTGGTAAATAAGGAATAGGGAGTAGCTGTTGAGCTATTTTCAGCTTGTTTGCGTCCAGTACCAACCGGGTGTTGTAGTGCAGCAGATCATTTACAGAAAGGTCGTTTTCGATAAATTCAGCCAAAGGTATGCCAAAATAATTAGCAATGCGTACCACAATCTCTATTTTCGGGTCGGCCCGCAATTCTTCATAAGAAGAGATGTTCCCCCTACTCAGGCCGAACAGGTCAGCAAAAGCCTGCTGGCTTAACCCCCTGACATTTCTTATCTTTTTGATGTTTTTTCCGATTTTCGCCATAAAAAAGCAAAAAATATTTGCAATATTAGATTATTTCACTACTTTAGCAAAAAATATTTGCAAAGCTAACATAATTTCTGTTGGTAACCAAATGTTTTGGAAAAAGGTAGTTAGTAGCTGGTAGTTAGTAGTACGTTCACTGCGTTCACTTAGTAGGAGGCTCCTGATAGAGAATTAAGCAAAGCGAACAAAGTAAGTTTCTACTAAACGAGCATAGCGAGTGTACTACTAACTACCAGCTACTAACTACTAAATTTATTTGCTATGTATTTTGAAAAGATTGAATCGTTTATCTCCCGGCTGGGGTACTCTATATCCTATAAGGATGAGCAGGAGGGGATATTATGTATTGAAAACGAATCGGATGGAGTCAAAAACCTGATCGTTGGGGTGGTGCCTCCTATTCTGATACTGGAGCAATTTATCTTTACGCTGAAAAGTGATGACAAGGATATCCTGAAATCATTACTGATTAAGAACAGGGATATTATTCATGGAGCATTTGTACTGGACGAAAAAGGAGAAAAAGTAATTTTCCGTTATACAATGCAAATTGAAAATCTGGATATGAACGAATTTGAAGGGGCACTCAATTCCCTCGGTTTGTTACTAAGTGAGTATTATGAATAGATATTGGAATTTTCTAAAAAATAACAGCTATGAACATCTTTAAGAGACTTTTGAGAATAGGGCAGGCGGAAATACATTCTGCAGTAGATAGAATGGAAGACCCTATACTGATGACAGAACAGGGTATAAGGGAAATGCGCGAAGACCTGGACAGGACACTTGAATCGCTGGCCCGTATCAAAGCATTGGCCATCCGTACAAAAAATGATAAAAACAAGAAGTTGGAAACAGCTGAAAACTATGAGCATAAAGCCGTACTTCTGATGACTAAGGTTCAAAGGGGCGAATTAAGTATGGAGCAGGCTGAAAAGTTAGCAAAGGAAGCCTTATCTTTGAAAGCCGCTTTATTGGAAGAGGTGAAAACACTGGAAGCGCAACAGCTTACGCATGAAGCAGCGGCTGACGAAATACAGAAAAATGCAGAGGTGTTGAGATTCAATATCACCAAATGGGAAAATGAATTGAAAACCCTCAAATCCCGTATTCTTGTGAATCGTGCTACCAAAGAGGTAAATAAGCAAATGGCTCAGATAGATAGCAATAGTACGATCAGTATGCTGGAACGGATGAAAGAAAAAGTAGAGGAAGAAGAAGCTCTTGCAAAAGCCTATGGTGAAATAGCTGCCTCCGGAATATCAACAGATGAAGAAATCAATAAAGCACTGGGAGAAGAAGATAGCAAAGTAACCCACGATCTGGAGGAGATCAAAAGGAAGCTGGGAATGGTATAAGCCGGATTTCATCCGGCAAGTAGTCATCAGGCATTGGATGCCTTAGTCGTTAAGAATAATTCTACTTGACTACTAGTGAGCAAAGCGAACGATGACTTCTAACGACCAACGGGAGTGGTGACTCCTAACGAACGAAGTGAGTGATAACTCCATAATATTATATATATGAACGAAATCTTCTACAATTTAACTCACCCGCTGCCGAATGCGGTTACGACTGCGATAATGGGGGTACTGGCCGTTTATTGGTTGTTCACATTTTTGAGTGGAATCGGTTTTGAAGATGTGGATCTGGGATTCGATTTTGATGTGGACGTGGATGCGCCGGATATGGATGTCGATGCTGATGTGGATGCCGACGGCGCCGGGCCTGATGATGTGCAGGCCGGTGAGTCGCCCGGGTTTTTTATGCGCTTCCTCCAGTTTATGAACATAGGCCGGGTACCTTTTATGCTGGTTTTATCCACCTTCAAATTCTTTTTATGGGTCGGCACACTTTTTACCACTCAACTTATAAATGTTGGTACATGGGGCTTGACATCTTTATTTATATTAGTACCTTTAGCGGTTGTATCTGTGTTTTTTACCCGTTTTGCAACGAATCCGATGGTTCGCTTTTTTTGAGAAAATAGGATACAAGGGCGAGGAAGAGATTGATTTTCTGGGCCGTTCGGGAAAAATGCTTTCGAACATCCGGGAGGAAAAGATCGGATATGCAGAAGTAATTGTAGATAAGAACCCGTTTAAACTGTATGTAAAAAGTATCGATGGTGAACAATTAAAATATGGTGACCCCGTGATTATAGCAGATGAGACCGGAGACAAAAAGACATTTCTTGTCAGCAAAGAACTTACTTTGGATAATTTATGAATGTACGTGAGTAGATAAAAGAGAAAAAGAAACAAACAATAATTGATTAAATAATTTACTACTATGGAACAGATGGTTGTGATTATAGCCGCAGCGGTTATATTTGCTGTATTGGTTTTCTTCGGGATGCTGGCATCCTTTTATAAAAAATCCCCCAGGGTAAAGCTATTGTACGTACCGGTGTAGGAGGTACGAAAGTTGCGTTCAACAAAGGTATGTATGTAATACCTGTTTTCCACAAAATGGAGATCATGGATATCTCACTGAAAAAAGTGCAGATAGAACGTTTGCAGCACGACGGATTGATCTGTAAGGATAATATCCGTGCCGATATTAAAGTGGCGTTCTTTGTACGGGTGAATAAATCGGTGAACGATGTAATTAATGTAGCCCAGTCTATCGGTTGTGAACGGGCCAGTGATATTATGACACTGAAAGATATTTTTGAAGCGAAGTTTTCGGAAGCGTTGAAGACGGTAGGTAAGAAATTTGATTTTATCGAACTGTATGAAGCACGCCGCGAATTCCGGGACGAGATTATTGATATTATCGGTACGGATCTGAACGGGTATGTGTTGGACGACTGTGCGATTGACTACCTGGAACAGACTGATCTGAAATTCCTGAGTCCGGATAACATCCTGGATTCGGAAGGTATTCGTAAAATTACTGACCTGACAGCAGCCCAGAACGTAAAAGCGAACCTGATTCGCCGGGATGAAGAGAAAGTGATCAAAAAACAAAATGTAGAAGCCCGGGAAGCAATTCTGGAACTGGAACGCCAACTGGCGGAAAAAGAAGAAAAACAGCGGCGGGAGATTGATAATATCAAAGCACGTGAAGAGGCTGAAATTCAGAAAGTACGTGAAGAAGAACGCCTGAAATCGGAATCTGTACGTATCAATACGGAAGAGAGTCTGGCTATTCAGGAAGAAAACAAACTGCGCCAGATTATCATTGCAGAGAAGAACAAGCAACGTACGGATGCGGTGGAAACCGAACGGGTGGAAAAAGACCGTGCACTGGAACGGACTGAACGTGAACGCATCGTTACTTTATCGCAGATTGATAAAGAGCGGGCGATTGAAATAGAAAAGAAAAATATCCAGGATGTGATCCGCGAACGGGTACAGTTGGAAAAAGGGGTTGTGGAAGAGCAACAGAACGTGAAGGATATCGAAGCCTTCCGTAAGGTAGAACGTGAAAAGCAGGTAGGCATCACTATGGCTGCCCAGGAAGCGGAAGAGAAAAAGATCCAGACGGTAAAAGCGGCGGAAGCTGATAAACTGGCGGCGGAAGAAAAAGCTCAGAAATTACTGATCGATGCCGAAGCACAGAAAGAAGCATCAGCAAAACAGGCAGAAGCCCGTAAGATACTGGCTGATGCAAAAGCCCGTGAAGATGCAACCTATGGATTGGCAGAAGCCGAAGTAATCAAAGCAAAAGCCGAAGCCCGGGAACAGGAAGGTATGGTTGAAGCCAATATCATCGAGCGGAAAGCAGATGCCAGGAAGAAAGAAGGCCTGGTAGAAGCCGAAATAACCAAAGAAGTCGCATTGGCACAGGCTATGGGTGCATGGTTGTGGCAGATAAACGGAATGAAGTTATTAAAGCATTCGATTCCCGTAAAGCACAATTGATAGAACAAATCAACAGGCGCACCTCTTCTCTGGAACAGATTGGTATGCGTGTGTTGAAGAATGTAGAGAATAAAGCATAGACGTTCAAAACCAAAGAAGATATCCAGGCATTCTACTCTACGGATTTAATGGTGGATAAAGTACGCAAACTGGCGGAAGACCTTCGTGGGTTAGGGGATGTATCGAAAGCAGAGAATCTGGAAAACAGCCTGAAAACATCGTTGGAAGATGCCCTGCGTATTCTGAAAGATAAAACGGAACTGTTTGCAGACGGTGAGAACATTATCTCGCTGGGTAGTTATAAATTTGCCGTTAATAAACAGGCACTTGACCTTACAGTGGTACGCCGGAATGATAAACTGTTCTTCCATCTTACAGGTACAAATTTCTATCATCCGGTAACCGGTGAAGTAATCAACCGTTACCAGGACATCTGGGAGCAGGAGGTGGTATCCGAAAATAATCAGGTTTACCGGGCTGAATACCTGGCTTATCTTGCTTTCAGGGAAAGTTTGCAAAAGAAAGATTTTGATGTTAAAGAGTTTATCCAACAGAAAGTAGAACAGAGTTATTCCGAATCGTACCTGAAAGGGGTACACGATCAGGATGCGATAGAAATTTATGAAAAACTCGCTGCTATTACTAATCAGTTGGGCGTTCTTTCATTTGCTCCCCGGATACGGGTGGCTGCGCAACTTTTCTGGAATAGTGTAGACGGGAAGCAGAAAGAACTGTTATATAAACTGATCCTTTCGGCAAACAATGTATTGAAGGCGTTCCCGGAATCCAACAACTACCGCTATGTATTGCAACAAATAGAGGATTTATATACTGCATGGAATAAACATTTTAGCCTCGATGAGGTGCAGCCCACACAGGTTGCTTTGTACCTCTTCCGCGAGTTTGCAGAAAACCATTCGTTTACTATCAGTGAACAATCCCGGTTGCTGGAAAAGGAATTTACCGGTTATCTGAAAAGTAAAAAACTATATGATAATTTCAACCGGGATGTAGCAGATGAAACATTCGGTTCGGTGGAACGTTTCTATCTCGTGCACAACTGGCTTTCATCCTTTATAAGCCTGGCGGAAAAATATGAAAAGTTTAGAAAATATATAGGCGAAACGGCCTGTATTTTATTGTTGCGTAACCAGACATTTGAACTGGTGAAAGGAACTGACCGGATTGTAATTGACAATTTACGGGGTTCTCATCCGGTAATTGTCAACAATATCTATGCGGTGGATTACCACGATTTTATCCGGAAGATGGAGTACTTTATGAACGTAAGTGTTCCTGATTTTAACGAGTTTACTACTGTAAAAGAACAATTGGTTCAGTCGTATAAACGTTCATTGAAAGTAAACGAACTAAAACCCCGTGTATTGACCTCGTTTGTGCGTAATAAACTGATCAATGAGGTATATCTGCCCTTAATAGGCTCCAATCTGGCCAAACAGTTAGGTGTGGCCGGCGAAAATAAACGGACAGCCCGTATGGGAATGTTACTGTTGATTTCGCCTCCGGGATATGGTAAAACAACCCTGATGGAATATCTTGCCAGCGTGATGGGGTTGAACTTTGTAAAAATAAACGGCCCCACGATTGGTCATTCCATAACTTCTATCGATCCCACAGAAGCCAAAACATCGGGTGCGCGGGAAGAGTTGAAAAAGATAAATCTATCTTTTGAAATGGCTGATAATGTAATGTTGTACCTGGATGATATCCAACACTGTAGTTCGGAGTTTTTACAGAAGTTTATTTCACTTGCCGACGGACAGCGTAAAATGGATGGTATCTTTGAAGGCGAAAGTAAAACATACGACCTGCGGGGCAAACGTTTCTGCGTAATCATGGCAGGTAACCCCTATACGGAAAGTGGTGAGAAGTTCCAGATACCGGATATGCTGGCCAACCGTGCCGATGTATATAACCTGGGAGATGTAATTGGCGATTCGGCTCACCTGTTTAAATTAAGCTTATTGGAAAACTCAATTGTCGAGAATCCATATTTGCAAAACATCACTTCCAAAAGCTTTGCGGACTTCTATAATCTGGTAGAATATGTAGAGAATAACAGTGAAATGATGCCGGAGCTGGAAGGCAACCACAAACAACAGGATATTGATGATTTCATAGCAGTAGTAAGAAACAGCCTGCTGGTACGTGATGTAGTACTGAAAGTAAACCAGAACTACATAGCCAGCGCAGCTATGCAGGATGCCTACCGGGTAGAACCCTCTTTCAAACTACAGGGCTCGTACCGCGATATGAATAAGATGATCACCCAGATAGTACCTCTGATGAATAAAAAAGAGGTGAACCGGTTGATCCTGACCCATTACGAAAATGAATCGCAAACCCTCACCTCCGATAGCGAAGCCAACCTGTTAAAGCTAAAAGAGATTGCGGGAATGCTTTCTCCGGCGGATAAAGAACGGTGGGAGCACATCAAAGAGGTATTCCTGAAAAACAACAAACTGGGCGGTATTGATAAAGATAACCAAACAGGCATGGTAATTGCCCAGTTATCCGAATTCAACGATAACCTGCAAGGTATTAAGAAAGCATTGCTGAATGGTAGTAAAGGATAACGGATCGTGAAGTTACAGATCGTAAGTCCGAAGGACTTCAATGTGCATAACCGCAGGTAAAACCCGTGGCAGAAAGCTACTCTATGAACCCCAAAGTGCCATAGCCGTCAGGTTAAGACAAAACAGTTTGTCATTTAATAATTTCAGCCGCATAGCGGCGTGCTGTTCATAGCCCCGGTGCGGAAGCCCGGGGTTGGAGATAGGTTGGTAAAAAGCGCTCCATAGGAGTGCTATGTTAAAAATGCCAGCCAAACATCCGTAACAGAGCACCGCTACGCGGCGCAAACATTGGTTTGTATCTTTTCCCTGCGCTTCCGCACAGGGCTATGAACAGCACGCCGCTATGCGGCTGATACAAACTACCCACTTCATGGTAATCACTTACAATTATATAGGAAATACGCCACTGTCCGGAAGAATCAAACCTTATACAGAGGGCGGTTGTTTTAGAAAAATAGTATTCAAAACAACATAGTAGTATGAAAAATGGGATAATGATGCAGTATTTTGAGTGGAATCTGCCGGCTGATGGTACCTTATGGAAGCAGTTAAAAGAAGACGCACAGCATCTGAGTGAAATAGGAGTTACCTCGGTCTGGATACCGCCGGCCTATAAAGGCCAGAATAAGCAGGATGTAGGGTATGGTGCTTATGATTTATATGACTTAGGCGAATTTAAGCAAAAAGGAACTGTCCGGACTAAATACGGAACCAAAAAACAATTGATAGAAGCCATAGAAGAGTTACATAAATACCAGATCTCCGTTTATCTGGATGCCGTTATGAATCATAAAGCGGCAGCCGATTATACGGAGAAATTTATGGTGAAGGAGGTAGACCCCAACGACCGCAGTAAAACAATTTCCAATATTTATGAAATTGAGGGCTGGACAGGATTTAATTTTCCCGGACGGGGAGATCAGTATTCGGATTTTAAATGGCACTGGTACCATTTTTCCGGCACCGATTATGATCAGGCAACCGGTAAAAACGGTATTTTCCAGATTCAGGGAGAGGGAAAATCCTGGAGCGATGGTGTGAGTGGTGAAAACGGGAACTATGATTACCTGATGTTTGCCGATATTGATTTTGATAACCCTGATGTTGTCACGGAAATGATTAAATGGGGTGTCTGGGTATCCAAAGAGTTAGGATTAAATGGTATGAGGCTGGATGCCATTAAACACATCAACGATAATTTTATCGCTAAATTTCTGCATGATGTACGGCAGGTAGTAGGAGAGGAGTTCTATGCCGTAGGCGAATACTGGAAACGGGATATCAAACAACTGAATGATTATCTGGCCAGTGTGAAATATAAAGTAGACCTGTTTGATGTACCTTTACATTATAATATGTATCAGGCCTCTTTACAGGGCAAAAGCTATGATTTACGAAACCTCTTTGTGGATGCATTAGTAACTCATCATCCAGAACAGACAGTTACGTTTGTGGATAATCATGATTCGCAGTGGGGTAGCTCCCTTGAATCGCAGGTGAAAAGTTGGTTCAAACCGTTGGCGTATGGTTTGATCCTGCTTCAGAAAAATGGGTATCCCTGCGTGTTTTATGGAGATTATTATTCTATTGGAGATAAAAAATCACCCCATCAGGGACTTATTAAAACATTGCTGGATGCCCGCCGTACCTATGCATTCGGCGAACAGGATAATTATTTTGACCATCCCAATACAATTGGATTTGTAAGAAGAGGAGATGAGTTTCACCCCGGCTCAGGCGTGGTAGTACTGATATCTAACGGGGATGACGGTTTTAAAGATATGTATGTAGGCGAATCCCGGAAAGGGCAAACCTGGCATGAAATCACCGGAAATATCAAAGAAGAAGTCACTATAGCGGACAACGGAAAAGCCATGTTCCCGGTACATGGAGGTAAACTCGCTGTCTGGGTACAGAAAGAAATAAAAAATCCGTAAAAAAACTTGTCTTGTAACATTCTTAAAATTCCAGTATCTAAGGATTGGATAAAAGATAAATGCAATGACAAAAGTGATATTATTTACGGTGTTAATTTCTGTTTCTGTTTCGCTTACCGGACAGAATGATTCTTTTTCTATAACAAAAACAGGAACAGGCAAACAAACCATTTTATTTATTCCCGGATTTGCCTGTTCCGGAAATGTATGGACAGAAACAGTTGAAGAATTAAAGGAAAATTATAGTTGCTATACCTTAACATTAGCCGGATTTGCGGATGTTCCTCCGGTAAAAAATCCTTCATTCGAAAATTAGAAAATAGAAATTGCGAGATTTATAAAGGAGGAAAAAATAATTGATCCTATTCTTATTGGACATAGTATGGGAGGGGGATTAGCCTTGGCTATAGCAGCTGATTTTCCGGATCTTGTAAAAAAAATTATTGTAGTAGATGCTTTACCCTGTTTAATGGTCATCACAAATCCCCATTTTATTTCTTCCGGTAACTGTTCCGGAATGATTAATCAAATAGTTTCTATGAATGAAGATCAATTTGCCCATATGCTGAAAATGAATGCAGCAGGTCTTACTATTAATCCCTCAAAATTTGAAGAAATTATAAAATGGGGAATGGATTCAGATAGAGAAACATATGCTAAAATAGTTTGTGATTTTTCAAATACGGATTTAAGAGAACAAATAAGAAATATAACAGTTCCCTCTTTAATAATTTTGGAGCCTCATTTCAGAAACATAGAATCCCCAATAAAAGAGCAGTACAAAAATTTATCTACAGCACAAATAATATATGCAAATAAAGGCTTACATTTCGTTATGTTTGACGATAAAGAGTGGTTTATAAATGAGGTACGTGAATTTATTAAAGAGGAATAAGTGGAATTTGAAATAATATACAAAAAATATTGGGATAAGATATTTCGTGTATGTATGGGATATGTGAATGATTGGAACCTGGCTCAGGATATGACGCAGGAAACATTTATCAAAGTATGGCAGTATTTGCCTACTTTCAGAAATGATGCAGATCCGGGCACCTGGATATTTCGTATTGCAACAAATGTCTGTCTCCGTCAATTGGAATATGATAAACGGTTTGGTTCGATAAAGCTAACCATGGATTTGGCGGAAGAAGAAAAAACAGATACCGAAATGCAAGTTCGGCTATTATACAAATATATTTCGGAACTTCCTGAAATAGATCGTATTATAATATCTTTGAAATTGGAAGATATCAGACAAAGCGAAATTGCACGAATTGTTGGACTCTCTGAAAATAATGTCCGGGTAAAAATTCATCGTATAAAAACACAATTAACAAAAAAATTTAAAGAGAATGAGAAATGAGATCAATATAAAAGACTTATGGAATAAACAATCTTTACCGGTTGCAGAATCCTACGTGATATTGAAAAAAAATAGAAAGTTTTAAAAGAAAAAAATAAGAAACCTATTTATTCTCAATACTCTTTTATTACTGTCTGTTTTTTTTGTAATATTTATATGGATATATTTTAAACCACAACTTATAACCACTAAAATAGGAATTATATTAACCATTTTACCTATCACCCTTGTTTTTCTTTTTAATCGCAGATTACTTCCGTTTTATAAAAACATAGACGAAGCGCAATCTAATTTGGATTATTTACAAAATCTACTTTTACTAAAAAGGAAAGAACATTTTTTGCAGACGCAAATTATGAATATCTATTTTATTTTACTATCAGTAGGAATTTGTCTATACATCTATGAATATACTTTTAATAGATCCTTATTATTTGGAGTAACTGCTTATATTATTGTACTGCTATGGATTAGTTTTAATTTTTTCTATTTACGCCCCCGGATTATAAGAAATAACAACTATAAAATAGATGCTTTAATAAACAATATAAAGACCATCAGATCTCAATTAAAAGTATAAACACAATAAAAGAGGCCATCTCTGTAAAGAGATAGCCCCTCTGTTTAATTAATACAGGAAATTTAACTCATATAAAACTCAACCATCATAATTACATGAATATCCTATCCCTGATTTAATAACAAACAAATCAATTGTATGTTTAAACCAACGGATATTTTTCCTGTGGTATTACCTCGTCACACTGTCCGTTAATATCATCCGGATAATCCGACCATTGCATATCTTTTTTAGGATTTGCATCATTAATCTCCGCACTGCGGATTTTACTGAGGTCTTTATTCATATCCTGAACGGATTCGATCGTACGGCTTGTTCCGGTTGTATCTTCCAGATTCTGTAACCCCCCGGATTTCTTAACCGCTTCTACCGGATCTTTAATATCTTGCCATTTTTCTCCCAGACGGCTACTTAACCCGTCGTTCCACGGACCGTAGGTGTCTTCGCCCTGCGACATATTGAAGTAAAGGTGGCTATATCTCGGATCACCCTGTAATATATCCGGAGGGAAGTTTGGCTGAATCGTATCCAATGCAGCTTCGAATTGCTGGAAATGTGTGATTTCCCGGGTCATCAGAAACCGCAGTGTATCTTTTACGTACTCATCATCTGTAAACTGCAGAAGATATTCGTATACGATTTTCGCACGTGATTCGGCAGCTATATTAGAACGTAAATCTACGGTCAGATCACTGTTTGCATTCACATAAGCACCCGTCCAGGGTACACCGTTACTATCTGTAACCATAGGTCCGCCACCAGACAAAACACAGAATTGCGGATTAAAAAGTGCCCTGTGAATAAAATCTTCTTTAGCACCTTTACCGTCCAGCATTTTCATAATCTCTTCGTTATCAGCGGCATTTTTAAGTTCACCGTTTACACCTGTCAGCAACATCTGAATGGTAGCACCTACTATTTCAAGATGGCTAAACTCTTCAGTAGCAATATCCATTAACATATCATATTTATCAGGATATGCATTTTTGCAGGAAAAAGCCTGTACAAAATATTGCATGGCTGCTTTCAGTTCGCCATTCCCTCCACCAAACTATTCTAATAATAAGCCGGCAAACCGTGGATCCGGTTTAGAAACTCTGGCATTAAATTGTAATTCTTTGCAATGAATAAACATATGTTTTGTTGTTTAAATTATACATGTGAGTAAGGACTAAAAAATCCGTATTCGCACACTGATGACACAGAGAAAACAGATTTACACAAATATCTGTGATTATCTTGTCCGATCTGTATCATCTGTATGCTCATTACTTTTTCAGCCTCAGGGAGGGGATTTAGCTATTACTCATAGCATCAGTTGTGCGGTCTGCCAGATTCTCAGTCTGATCTTTTGTTTTATCCCAACCTTCTTTGACTTTTTGTTTTGCTTTATCAAAGAACTCACTGGTAGAGTCACACATTTTATCCATTGTTGCTTTATCCATTTTTTTGCTTACTACGTATGCTGCGGCAACACCGGCAGCTACTCCTAATAAAAACTTACTCATAATTGTAATCGTTTTTAAATTCGACATCTTATATCAATATGCTTCTATAACGCAACGTGCAAGTTATTTGTTCAAATGGTAAGTGTAACATATTCCTAAAAGGTTATAATAAAAATGGTGATAAACAAAATAAGGCTTGATATGTTATAAGAGAGTCTATAAAAAATTATTGAATAAAAAATTAAATCATAAAAGTTATGATGGGATTAGGCTTATTAGGTACGATAATCATCGGGATTCTGGCAGGATTTCTGGCCGGAAAAATATTTGCCGGCAGAGGATTTGGTTTGATCGTGAATCTGATTGTCGGTGTTGTGGGTGCATTACTTGGAGGCTGGATTTTTGGCCTGCTGGGTATTGCAGTGAACAGTACAATTGGTGTATTAATATGTGCAGTAATCGGAGCAATCGTTTTACTCTGGATTGTCTCCCTTTTTGATCGAAGAGTTTAAAAATTTGTAAGCAATATACTTCATATAAAAACGGCTGGGAAAGAGGTAACTGTCAGGTTGCCTCTTTTTTTATGCAGAAAACCGGCAAGAAACATCTGCTAAAAAATGTTTCTTTTTGAAAAAACAAAAAAAAAGAAGAGCAATTATGATGATTTATTCAATTAATATGCGTTTATTTGTGGCGATAAATCAATCGTTCTTTTGTTTAGTTCGTTCTCTTTGACATCTATTCTCAGCAATGATGAATATGTTCATATAGAAAAGATCTTTTCAAGGTTCCTGATTTATTATTTAATTATTTATTTTATATTATTATTTTATGAACATTTACATTGGTAACCTGAACTACCGGGTTAGAGAATCAGAATTACAACAAATTCTGGAAGAGTATGGAACTGTAGACTCTGTTAAGTTAATCATTGATCGTGATACTAACCAGTCCAAAGGTTTTGCATTTGCTGAACTTCCTAACGAAACTGAAGCAAGAAATGCAATTCGTGAACTAAACGGCGCTGAATATGAAGGCCGCCAAATGGTTGTAAAAGAAGCGCTGCCCAGAAGATAATCTACGGGAATTAATTAAGCGAAATAAAGAAAAGGGTGACCCATTTGGGCCACCCTTTTTTGTTATCGATAGCTTAACCCGGTTAATTTCCCAGACTTAAAAGAGCTATCAATCATAGCTACCATATTCTGTGTTTATGGAAATATCCGGCATTAAAATCGATAGTATGTATAAAACAGAAGCATCACCAAAAAGTTGCAGCAGTAAATGTTAAAAAATAAACTTATCGTTTAGGCACAGATTTAAATTTGCGCCGGCAAAATCATAGCGTCCTTCGTTGTTCGTTCGGCGTAGCGTCTTCGCTACGTCGGTGATAAAAGTGAGGCTCCTGCCTCACATGAAGCTGGAGCTTCATTAATTCTTTGCGACGTAGCGAAGACGCTACGCCGAACGAAGCCGAACGAAGCCGAACAGAAAACAGAGTCTATCTTTATTATTTTGATGCATCTTCATACGATAAGTACCCGTCTTCAAGTCTGAAGGCCGGGTCGTGGTCGCTCAGGAAGCGAACTACCGTCAGGCATTTATCCGGTGGATAGGGGAGTTCCGGCAGCAGATCTTTGATAGACTTTGGTTGGGGGCTTAGTATATTTATCCATTGATCCCGGATGCGATTGAACTCGGCATTCCTTATTCCGGATTCGTGTTCAGTCAGGCAAACATCACAGTACCGGCAATCTTTGGCTTTTTTCTCTCCGAAATAGTTTAGTAGCATTTTGGAACGGCATTTATGTTCCTCGTTGATATACTCGAGCACCTGATTGATCCGTCTTTCAAACCGTTCTTTCCGTTCCTCGTAAGCACTTCTTTTGATCTCTACATATTTTTGCTCTTCGCGGGCAGTTGTATAAATAATAAGAGGTGTTTTTTTACGGGGGATATAATGAATAATCCTGTATTTCGAAAGCCCAACAAGAGTTGTATAAACATCCTGCCGGGTGAGTCCCGAACGGTTGGCAATTAGGTCTTCATCAATGTAAACAAAATCAGCAAAAAGGCCGGTATAAGAGCGCAGGATAATATGGATAACCTTATCGGTCTGTGGATCCTGCCGGAGATACTTATAAAGTTCCTCTTTGGTAACGGTAAACATCAGCCGCGAACCATTCTCTACCTCTTCCGTATATTCAATATAACCGGATAATTCGAGTATCTTAAGTGCGTGGTGAGTTTGCAGCATAGAGAATTTATAGGCTTTGCAAAATTCCACGAGAGAGAAATCGTGTACGGTTTCAAAACCGTATCCTACAGCTATCTGGAAATAATTACCCAGTGCTTCGTACACCCGGCAGATAAATTCTTTTTCTGGGAATTCATCGGATAATCTTTTCTTTAACTTGGCATTATCCGTACCGGAGCATAACGCTACAGCATAGGCTTTTTGCTCATCCCGCCCGGCACGTCCTGCCTCCTGATAGTATTCTTCCAGCGAACCGGGAAAATCAATGTGTACCACCAGCCGCACATCGGGTTTATCGATACCCATACCAAACGCATTGGTCGACACCATGATCCGGCATTCATTATTTTTCCATCTGTTTTGCCGTAAAGTCTTCTCATCCCGTTTAAGCCCGGCATGAAAAAAATCCGCGGATAATCCGGCTTTTTGTAGTTCGGTAGCAATCTCTTTGGTGCGTTGCCGGTTACGTACATACACAATCGAACTACCCTGTACCCGTTGGAGGATATGTAACAACGAACCGAACTTATCGTCAGTACGGCGTACAATATAGGCAAGATTAGGACGGGCAAAACTTTTCAGGAATACATTCTTCTCTCTGAAATGAAGCCTTTCCTGAATATCATTCACTACATCCGGGGTAGCTGTGGCAGTAAGTGCCAGTACCGGCGCATCCGGCAGTACCTCTCTGATTTCCGCGATTTTCAGATAAGAGGGGCGGAAATCATACCCCCATTGCGAGATACAATGGCTTTCGTCAATTACCAGAAAAGAGACTTTCATTGCCTGTAACTTCGTACGGAAAATC
This sequence comes from Tannerellaceae bacterium, assembly GCA_021203545.1. Classification (GTDB taxonomy): domain Bacteria; phylum Bacteroidota; class Bacteroidia; order Bacteroidales; family Tannerellaceae; genus UBA4116. Next base: position 20,875 of record JAJQAZ010000132.1, read on the forward strand.
TCCGTACTTAACCGTTCCGGCGAAACATACAGAAATTTATAATCTCCGAAAATACAGTTTTCCAGTTGGATAATGATCTCCCGGCGCGACATGCCGGAATATACGGCAGTAGCTTTGATGCCCAGCTTTTTCAGGTTATCAACCTGATCCTTCATCAGGGCTATCAGTGGGGTAATAACAATACATATCCCTTCCATTGCCATTGCCGGAACCTGAAAGGTAATAGATTTACCTCCTCCCGTAGGCATTAGTCCCAGCGTATCTTTGCCCGAAGCAATGGAGTGAATAATATCTTCCTGTAAAGGACGGAAACGGGTGTACCCCCAGTATTTCTCAAGTATTTCGTGGTAAATATCCACTTTTCCTCTTCAAGTGTATTCGGTTTTTATATCCTTCACCATCAACTGTACCGTCGTATTCCCGTTGTATGTATTTTCCTCAATGGTATAACAAATATCAAACGGTTTCATCGATTTGATATGTTCACTATGCGTATGCATACCGAATGCAATCGCATGTATGGGGGTTTGCGAAGTACTATCGATTAGTTCGAGTTTAATATGTTCCAGTTCTTTACCAACCAGTTTACTGGTTCCGAAATCTTTTGCTCCCAGGGTACAAAAAACAGGTTTGTGGTTATCAGGCCCGAACGGGTTCATCTTCCGCAACTCGTTGACAAGTTTTGGAGTTATCTCTTTTAATTCCAGTACGGCATCCACATCAATCTGGGGAGTCATCTGCTCAGTAATAATCTCCTCCGCAGCCAGTTGGGAAAAACGTTTGGTAAAGGCTTCCAGGTTTTCTTCCTTCAGGGATAACCCGGCTGCATAGGTATGGCCGCCGAAGTTTTCCAGCAAATCCCGGCAGCTTTCTATGGCTTTATAAATATCAAAACCTGTAACCGAACGCGCCGAACCTGTAATTAATTCCGATGATTTGGTCAATACTACCGCCGGCCGGAAATACTTCTCGGTGAGCCGTGAAGCTACAATACCAATCACACCCTTGTGCCAGGTAGGATCATATACAATAATAGCCTTCCGGTCTTCGATATTACTGAATCTGTCAATAATCGCATTCGCCTCGTCGGTAATGCGTTTATCCAGTTCCCGGCGTTCGTCATTATATTGATTGATGTTTTCGCTTTTCTCTTTAGCGGCTGCACTATCTTTGGAAAGTAACAGTTCCACTGCCTCTTTTCCGTTCATCATCCGTCCTGATGCATTGATGCGGGGGCCTATTTTGAATACAATATCGCTGATCGTGATCTCTTTATTATTTAACCCGCATACATCAATAATCCCTTTCAGCCCCAGGCTCGGATTTGTATTTAACTGTTTCAGCCCATAATAAGCCAGAATCCGGTTTTCGCCTGTTATGGATACAATATCAGATGCGATACTTACTGCGGTAAGATCGAGCAGTTTTTCCAGATCGGCTTCCGGAAAATTATTGCTTTTGGCAAATGCCTGCATAAATTTGAAACCAACCCCACATCCGGACAGATGTTCATAGGGGTAAGTTGAGTCCAGCCGCTTGGCATCGAGTACAGCTACCGCATCCGGCAACCGGTCGTCCGGCATATGATGATCGCAGATAATAAAATCAATGCCTTTCTCTTTTGCATATTCGATTTTATCAATAGCTTTAATCCCGCAATCCAGTGAGATAATAAGCGAAACCCCATTTTCTGCGGCATAATTAATTCCCTTGTAGGAGATACCGTGTCCCTCATCGTACCGGTCAGGAATATAATAATCCAGAGAAGAAGAATAAGGCCGTAAATATTTATACACCAACGAAACGGCTGTGGTTCCGTCTACATCATAATCCCCATACACCAGTATTTTCTCTTTATTTCCCAATGCTTTGTTTAACCTGGCAACCGCTTTATCCATACCCTTCATCAGGAACGGATCGTGCAGGTCGTTCAGACTGGGTTTAAAGAACTTTTTTACCTGTTCAACAGAAGTTAGCCCCCGTTGAACAAGCAGTAAACAGATTACCGGGCTCAGGCCCAGTTCTGCTACTAACTCATCTCTTTTTCGTATTTCTTCCTGTGTAGGGTTTTGAAAATTCCATTTGTTAGTCATTATATATTATTTTTTTTCTTTTTTCTCTCACAATATCCCTGTTCCCGTTTCCGGATAGTGGATAATTAACAGAAAGGAATGAATTGATCTACACTTCTTTCCGTTTCAGACAGAGGATTTAAGGCCCGTTTTCATGGACAGAAAAGGTTAATCCCCTCTTGTATTTAATCCGTAAAGTTAGAGATTTTATATGGAATAAAAACTGTAATCTTTTACTTTTAACAAAAGATAGGGGAATAAAAAGAGAGTATTTTTCTCTTAATTACGGATTTATAAAATAGAACAGCTTTGTTCGTTTGAACGTTTCGTTTCGAAGTGTAAAATAAACTAAAAACTATGTAAAGTCAGGGAATGGTTGTACCTTTGTATGTGTTTTTAAAAATATACAATGAACGACGATATTAAAAAAGCATGTGAGGTATTACGGTCGGGAGGTGTAATCCTTTATCCCACAGATACTATCTGGGGAATCGGTTGTGATGCTACCAATGAAGATGCTGTTCGTAAAGTATACGAAATCAAGCAACGGACAGACAGTAAGGCCTTACTTGTTTTAATGGATAATCCGGCACGCCTGCAAACCTATGTAGAAGAAGTACCGGATATCGCGTGGGACTTGATAGAGGCATCCGATAAACCCCTTACCATCATTTACTCAAAAGGAAAAAATCTGGCTTCAAACCTGCTGGCGGAAGACGGGAGTATCGGCATCCGGATCACCCGTGAACCGTTTTCCGCCCGTTTATGCGAGCGGTTTCGTAAACCGCTGGTTTCAACCTCTGCTAATATAAGCGGCACCCCTTCGCCGGCAAATTTCAGTGAAATATCCGGACTAATTAAAGAACGTGTCGATTATATAGTGGAATACCGGCAGGACGATTACACAAAAACAACTCCTTCCGGTATTATTCGTCTGGAAAGGGGAGGATTATTTAAGATAATAAGATAAAAACAAAAGATTCTTCAGGAGTCTATAAGGAATGGCAAAATCAAATTTATTTTATGAATTTCTGGCCTGGCGGGAGAAGAATATAAAACCCAAGCATTTTCTTCTTATTGTCAGCTTCTTAGTGGGTGTTTGTACTGCGCTCGCAGCTATCCTGCTGAAAAACATGATTCACTTTATTCAGGGAACACTTACCGGAAGTCTGTCGGGTGAGGGAGCCAGTTATCTATTCCTGGTCTATCCGGTAATCGGCATTTTTCTATCCGGATTATTTGTCCGTTACGTAGTACGTGCCGATATCAGTCATGGGGTAACGAAAATATTGTACGCTATATCGCAAAACAAAAGCCGTATCAAAGGACATAATACCTGGAGTTCGTTGGTAGCCAGTTCCGTAACCATCGGTTTTGGTGGATCGGTCGGAGCAGAGGCACCCATCGTGCTAACCGGGGCTGCGATCGGTTCTAACCTGGGGCGCCTGTTCCGCCTGGAGCAGAAAACACTCATGCTGTTAGTAGGTTGTGGAGCGGCCGGAGCCGTAGCCGGTATTTTCAAAGCGCCGATTGCCGGCCTGGTATTTGTAATAGAGGTACTGATGCTCGACCTTACCATGACCTCTGTTTTACCATTGCTGATATCCTCTGTAACAGCCGCCACCGTTTCGTATATTTTTACCGGTACGGAAGCCATGTTTAAATTTACGCAGACAGAAGTGTTTGCTATGGAGCGTATCCCCTATGTATTGATATTAGGTATTTTCTGTGGTTTGGTAGCGCTCTATTTTACCCGGACAATGAATAAAGTAGAGGGTGTGTTCCGTAAACTGGATACCTGGTGGAAAAAGTTTATGCTGGGGGCGGTAATGTTGAGTCTGCTCATCTTCCTTTTACCCCCTTTATATGGTGAAGGATACGATACAATCGAACTTTTATTGGCCGGGGAGTTTTCTACTTTAATGGATAACAGTATTTTTTATGGGATAGAAAGCCGTTATTGGGGAATTCTTGTATTCCTTTTAATGATACTACTTACAAAAGTGTTTGCTTCCAGTGCAACGAATGGGGGTGGTGGTTGTGGGGGAATATTTGCTCCCAGTCTTTTTCTGGGATGTATTGCCGGATTTATATTTGCTCATGCCTCTAACTATTTTGAGTTAACGACTTTTCTGCCCGAAAAGAATTTTGCCTTGCTGGGTATGGCCGGTGTAATGGCCGGTGTCATGCATGCGCCGCTGACGGGTGTTTTCCTGATTGCCGAATTAACCGGTGGTTATGATCTGTTCCTGCCGCTGATGATCGTTTCAATCGGTTCCTATATTACTATCATCATGTTCGAACCTCATAGTATCTATTCCATGCGTCTGGCACAAAAAGGAGGACTATTAACACACCATAAAGACAAGGCAGTTCTTACATTGTTAAGTGCAGACAGTATGCTGGAAAAGGATTTCCAGACTGTTACCCCGGAAATGACATTGGGCGATATGGTAAAAGTAATAGCCCGTTGCGGAAGAAACGCCTTCCCGGTACTCGATGAAAAGGGAGGTTTACTGGGTGTCGTATTATTGGACAATATCCGCAACATCATGTTCAGATCCGAATTGTACGGACGTTTTACAGTCTCTAAATTTATGGTATCTCCCCAGGCTGTCATAAAGATAAATATGCCAATGGAAAAAATTATGCGTATATTTGACGATACAAAAGCCTGGAACCTACCTGTTATAGACGAACAGGGCAGATACATCGGCTTCTTATCAAAATCGAAAATATTCAATTCCTACCGGGAAGTATTGGTAGATACATTTTCGGGAGATTGATAAAAAAGTAGTCAAGTAGTCAGCACTCACTGCGTTCGTTAGTAGTCATCAGCCACTATGTGGCTTAGTAGTCAAGTAGAAGAAGAAAACAATATATTCAAAACTACTTAACTACTAGCGAGCAAAGCGAGCGATAACTCCTAAGGAGCATAGCGACTGATAACTACTAGCGAGCCAAGCGAGCGATAACTACTAAGAAGCGTAGCGACTGATAACTACTAAAAAAATGAATAAAAAAGACTTACGTATCATCTATATGGGGACTCCTGCGTTTGCGGTCGAAAGTCTCCGGGCATTGGTAGAAGGTGGATATAATGTAGTAGCGGTTGTTACTATGCCTGATAAACCTATGGGCAGGCATGGTAGCGTATTGCAACCCAGCCCGGTAAAAGAATATGCCGTATCGCAAAACATCCCGGTTCTGCAACCCGGAAAACTGAAAGAAGAATCTTTTCTGGAAGAATTAAAAAATTACCGTGCCGATTTACAGATTATTGTCGCGTTTCGTATGTTGCCGGAAGTAGTCTGGAATATGCCCCCTTTGGGTACTTTCAATCTGCATGCCTCCTTATTGCCGCAATACCGGGGGGCAGCACCTATCAACTGGGCGGTTATCAACGGCGAAACAGAAACAGGCGCAACCACCTTTTTCCTGACTCATCAGATAGATACGGGAAAAATTATCCGTCAGAAACGAATACCCATTGCCGATACCGATGATGTAGGTATCGTACATGACCGCCTGATGCAAATGGGAGCGGGGTTAGTACTGGAAACAGTAGATATGTTGCTGGAAGGAAAAGTAGATGCCATACCACAGGAACAGTTTTATACCGATGAATCCGCCTTAAAGGCAGCACCTAAAATATTTAAAGAAACCTGCCGTATAAACTGGAACCAACCGGTAAAGAAAATATATGATTTTGTTCGTGGGCTTTCTCCCTATCCTGCCGCCTGGACAGAGATCGTTGCTCCCGGTGGAAAGGCTACAGTGCTGAAAATTTACCAGACAGAAAAAATCTTTGCCAATCATACACTGCTGCCAGGAACCCTTGTAACGGATCATAAAAGCTATCTGGATGTGGCCGTTCCCGATGGTTTTCTGCGTTTACACTCTTTGCAACTGGCCGGTAAAAAACGTTTAGGAGTAAAGGAATTCCTGAACGGAAACAAAAATATGGATACATATAAGGTAAACTGAATTGAAAACACCTAAACAGATACTCTACATTACATTCGGAACTATTTTTCTCGGATTAGGTACATTAGGTATTTTTCTACCCCTGCTTCCTACTACACCATTCTGGTTGCTCACCAGCTGGCTGTATCTGCGTAGTTCCGAAAAGTTATACAACCGGGCCATGGCCAATAAATACTTTGGTTCTTACATGAAAAATTTTATCGAAGACAGAGCCATCCCTTTACGGGCAAAAATCATGTCCGTCTCTTTGTTATGGATAACGATCACCTGTTCGGCGCCGTTCTTTGTAAATATCATTTGGGTAAAAATCCTGTTATTCTGTATAGCCACAGGTGTTACCTGGCATATCCTCTCTTTCCCCACCAAAAAGGCATAAAAGTTCATTTGTTGGCGCGGATTTAAATCCAAAGTTCCCAAATGTTCGGCGTAGCGTCTTCGCCAATGTCGTCAACTTAAGTTTTACATAGCTCTTTTGTAGTTAGTTAGTGTGTAATATTTAGAGTTTGTTTTTTTCTTTTTTACTCTGGGATATTTTCGTCCTTGTCTTATGGGTTCTAAATATTTACAAAACAGTCTTTCTAACTCTAAAAGAATATCAGTTGGATCTCTTACCACAAAGAGTTTGATTACTCTGTATTTAAGAGAAGCCCAACTGATATTTTTATTTACTTTATATGTATACTTTCTATTTTCACTTATCTTTTTAACAGTCTTCTCACATTGTTTTTCTATTACACTTTGTAGATTAAATAAGAGTAGATTGGATGCAAAATCCTGTTCGATACAAATAGGACTTATACCACTAAAATTAGCCAGTTGAAGTTCTTCTTTGAGATACCCGTAATAGGTTTCAATTCCCCAGCGTAAGCCATATACCTCACCCAAATCTTTGACACTATAGAGATTTGTATCATATAAATTTGTTATCAATACTTCTGTTTGTCCAGAAGGTAGTTCTACTTTTACTAACCGAATCCTAATTGGGGTATGTTTGGATATCTCTATGCCTTTTTGACGTAGCTTTTTAACAGAAGAGTAAGGAGGATAAAAAAGGCTTGTCATATCCTTCTTTGTACTTTGAAGAAAACTCTTTACTACATTGTTGGCATTACCGGCAGCACGTATGACAAAATGCGTATTGCTATCAAGTAACATGTACATAAGCCAAAAGCTTAAATATCCCCTGTCAAAAACAAGTAAACTATCCCTTAAGTTTTCTGATTCCAATGCCGGTAAAACCACCTCTTCCTCCGATACTTTATAAGGATGTAAAAAGCCTTTTATGGCAAGATGGTTTAATACATCATATAAAACAAAAATCCGTGCCATGACTGCTTCTTTCTTACCTGGAGCATTTGGAATATAACCATACGTATCTTTATTTTCTTTTGTCTCAGGTAGAAGGACACTGCTTCCATCGACTGCCAATAGTTTAAATCCTTTCCAAAGAGCATAATTCCCTTTATAGTGAGTGTAAAAACTCTCTATCAGGATTGTATTCCAATCCACAAAAAACAGAGGACTTAATTTACGCCTGGCTTTACTAAAGGCTTGTTTGCTGCAAGCACTGCTTTGAGCAAAATGTTCATAAAAGAACATTAGCTCAATAGTTAAACTCTTCTTTATTGTATGTAGCAATAGAAACACTAAGGTCTTAAAACATACCAAACGTTTACGTGTAAAGCTTGTACTGGATAAAACATAGGCCTCACGCTTAAGAGCATCCATAGATATCTCTTCTAAAAAGTTTTTCATCTCACTTATTATCTTTACATTTGAATCGGCCATTGAATTTCTCATCTGATTGCATTTTGGGTCGTATCTTAATGTAATTCTTTCAGATGACTTTTCAATGGCTTTTTCCTTTTTTTACTTAAGTTGACGACATTGGCGTCTTCGCTACGTCGTTTGTAAAGGTGAGGCTCTAGCCTCACGTGAAGCTGGAGCTTCACTTGTTTTTAGCGACGTAGCGAAGACGCTACGCCGAACATTTGGTCTGGTATAAATTTTTCAGTAACGTATATCCTAAACGATCCGTGCGCTTCTTCTTTCACTTCCGTGCGGATCTTTTTTGGTCGAAGGGGATTTGCAATCCCCGCCTGCTGAGTATAAGGATTTATAATCCGCTTTGATATACCTATTAGTTCCGGTTTAATCGGTATTTATTTGTTTATCGGATCACAGATCCTAACACTCGCTAGTCGGGGATTGCAAATCCCCTCCGACCAAAATAGGTCGTAGACCTTATATACCTTAGACCCCAGTAACGCTCTAAGGTTTATATATATCTTTTTAGATTGCAATCCCGAGGGGATTGAATGTGAATCGTAGATCGGCCTTAGCCAATAACCCCCGGTGAAGCGTAGCGA
>JAJQAZ010000035.1 GCA_021203545.1 Tannerellaceae bacterium
CTTCTATAGTTTTTAAACTATCTCTTATGTCAGCTGGCACAAATATAAATCCCCTCCGTCCAGAAATAAATTGTCCTTATCAGGGCGTTTTTCTTTGTGACTCCCACTCCTCTGCCACTTTTACAAGTTCCCGGTACCATTCTTCTCCGAATTTGCGGATCAGGGGTTCTTTCAGGAATTTATAAACCGGGACATTTTCTTTGCGGCCCAGTAGCTCTGCGACTTTACAGATCGTCCAACGGTCGTAATTAACGCCTCTGTAGGTGGGGTATTGAGTAATCCGCACCGGATACAGGTGACAGGATATAGGTTTATAGAAATCAGTTTTGCCCTGGCGGTATACTTTTTCTATAGCACAGTGGCAGGTTCCGTTCTCGTCGTAACAGGTAAACACACAGTTTTTTTCGCCAACGATCGAAGTCACCAGATCGCCGTCGCTATCTATATAGGCTACTCCCTGTAACTTTATAATTTGTTGTGCTTCCGGTGATAGGTCATCCCAGATAACAGGCAATACCTTTTCCAGTTCCTCCTCCTCCTCTTCCTCCAGCGGAGCACCCGAATCGCCCTCAACACAACATTCCCCTTTACACGCTCCCAGATCACAAATAAATTTGCATTCCAACAGGTCCAGGCTCACTAAGGTATCGTCTATTTGAATCATAAGTATAAAAAAGTAGTCAAGTAGTTAAGTAGTCATCACTCACGTCGTTCGTTAGTAGTCAAGGAGAAATTGTAAAAAAGCATCTACTTGACTACTAAGGAGTGTAGCGACTGATGACTACTAGTGAGCATCGCGAACGATAACTACTTAACTACTATAAAAGAATTTATTTAATCAACGATTTTCCGGTCATTTCTTTGGGTTGTTCCATATCCAGGATAGTCAGGATAGAAGGAGCAACGTCGGCCAGGATACCGTTTTCAACTTTAGCATCTTTGTTTTCAGTTACATATACGAAAGGAACCGGGTTCAATGAGTGAGCTGTGTTCGGAGAACCATCCTCATTCAGCGCGTTATCCGCATTACCGTGGTCGGCAATAATAATCGTTTCATAGCCATTGGCTTTAGCTGCTTCTACTGTATCGCGCAGGCAGGCATCAACAGCAACAACCGCTTTTTCGATCGCTTCGTATACACCGGTATGTCCTACCATATCATCGTTTGCATAGTTACAAACAATAAAATCATATTTGTTTTCATTGATTGCTGCAACCAGTTTTTCGCATACTTCGTAGGCACTCATTTCCGGTTTCAGGTCGTAAGTAGCCACTTTCGGCGACGGAACTAAGATACGCTCTTCACCGTCGAACGGAGTTTCACGTCCACCGTTAAAGAAGAATGTTACATGTGCATATTTCTCTGTTTCAGCAATATGTAATTGTTGTTTACCTGATTCAGCCAGATATTCACCTAATGTATTGGTTACATTATCTTTATCAAACAGGATATGAACATTTTTGAAGCTTGCATCGTAAGGAGTCATACAGTAGAACTGCAGGTTCGGGATCGTCTTCATTCCGGCTTCCGGCATATCCTGTTGAGTCAATACAACGGTCAACTCTTTTGCACGGTCGTTACGGTAGTTAAAGAAAATAACCACATCGCCTTCTTCAATCACTGCAACCGGTTTACCGTTTTCCACATGCACAATTGGTTTAATAAACTCGTCGGTTACCCCTTCGGCATACGACTCTTCCATGGCCTGAACCATGTTTTCAGACGCTTTTCCTGTACCGTTTACCAGCAGGTCGTACGCCTCTTTTACACGTTCCCAGCGTTTATCACGGTCCATCGCATAATAACGTCCGATGATAGAAGCAATCTTACCACCGTTTCCATTCAGGTGATTTTCCAGTTGTTCAATGAAACCTTTGCCACTTTTCGGGTCAGTATCACGTCCGTCCATAAAACAGTGCACATACGATTTCGTAATGCCGTATTCTTTAGAGATATCGGTCAGTTTCATTAAATGCTCCAACGAGCTATGCACTCCACCGTCAGACACAAGGCCCAGGAAGTGAATCTGCTTATTATTCTCTTTTGCATAACTGTACGCGCTTTTAATCTCCGGGTTATCCATGATCGAATTATCATGGCAGGCAATATTGATCTTTACCAGATCCTGGTAAACCACACGTCCGGCACCGATATTGAGGTGTCCTACCTCCGAATTACCCATTTGTCCGTCAGGCAAACCTACATTTTCGCCCGAAGCCTGTAATTGTGAATTTGGGTAATTGGCCAGTAAATAATCCCAGTAAGGGGTAGGTGTGTTATAGATTACATCGTTTTTGCCTTTGCTGCCGATGCCCCATCCGTCGCAGATAAGTAAGAGTGCTTTTTTGCTCATATTCGAAGTTATTATGTTATTTTATTTGTTTTCTCAAAAACCGCTGTAAAGATAATCATTTCCTGTGTAATATCATTTGCCGCCAATCTATTACTTTTGTATACGGAATGGAAAAACAGTTAAACGATAAAGAATTGGGAATGATCCTTCTTCGTACTCACCCACGGGCCACCCGGTATACCCTTAAAGTGACGGAAGGACGTGTAATCGCAACTATACCTGTATATGGTGATGAACAGAGACTCCTCTCTTTTATTGAAGAGAACCGCCTCAAACTGCTTACTATATTACAAACCAAAGCTCCGGCACGGAAACTATTGGATGAAACATCTGTAAACCAATACACTACCTTCCGCCTCCATATTTTCCGTACCGCACGTAAAAACTTTTACATGCGCCTTGAAGAAGGTGTACTGCATATTGCCTGTCCGGAAGAAACAGTATTTGAGCAGGAGGCTGTACAACAATTGTTGCGGGATTTTATAGAGAGAGCCTTGCGCCACGAGGCTAACCGTTTACTTCCCGGACGCACCAAACAATTAGCCGTGGCTCATGGCTTCACCTGCCGGCATGTAAAAATAACCAAGAGCAAATCCCGTTGGGGCAGTTGTAGTTCCGGAAAAGATATCAATCTATCCCTTTCCCTGATGACCCTCCCCTGGCATCTGATTGACTATGTACTATTACACGAATTATGCCATACCATTGAAATGAATCATAGCGACCGCTTCTGGGCACTGATGAACCGGGTAACGGATAATAAGGCATTACTACTTCGAAAAGAATTGAAATCTTATCATGTTTATTAAGGTAAATACGACTCCTCCGGAGCTTTTATTCCTTCCCTGCCGAATATTTATTCCTTTTCCCTGCAGTTTCTATTGATAACCTAATAATTAATTAACTGTACATCATCCGTTGATCGGGTGAACAACGTCTGATGTTCGATCGATCATCAGGTGTTGATCGATTGATCAACGTACTTTGGCAGAGTAATTATAGCAAGGCTTTGAAGGAATAAATAGTAGGTAAAGGAATAAAAACTCTCGAATAACCGGATAAATAGTAGTGATAATTTAAAAATCAGCATGTAGGGCTCTTTCAGTATCGAATCGTAAACTTTCTTAATGGTTTTTCACTCATTAATTTATTCTCTCTTTTGTTTCTTTATATCTCTTTCGGAATATATGTATCAGGAGTTGATATAGTAGAAGGATATAGTGGTGGTGGAAATCCTTCTTTTTCCCTTCTTCGATAGTCTTTTCCGCGGTATGGATCTAATCTTGGGTCAGGAGGAAGTGGTCTGTTTTTATCCATGTACCATACGAAGAAAGATAGACAACTATCCTGGTCATCTTCATTTCCAGTAGAAATAATAGACAAAAACCATAATGAATGAGGATAAAGAACAACCATCATAGTACCGGGATATCCCAGAAAAGATATTCTTGCTTTATTAAACGGGAAAGTAATGGTTTTGTTTTTCCAGTTAATAATTTTGCTTTCATTGTGATCGTATTTTCGATACGGTTGAAAATGAAAATGTTGTCTTTTGAAATGAAATCATTAATTAGAAAAATTAGTGTAATAATAAATAAACTGATCCAAAAAAAGAGTTCTAAAACGTTCCACATGTTTTTAATGGGAGGTGTATAATAAAGAACTAA
>JAJQAZ010000092.1:0-42448 GCA_021203545.1 Tannerellaceae bacterium
CTCTTATAAAACAAACATAAGTTATAATCTGTCCAACTTTTGGGGTGCACTTCAGAAGTGCTGGGTAGTGGTAAGTGTTAGATAGTGAGTGCTGTAGGCACGACAGAATAAAATAGTAACAAATGACTATATCGTAAATTGTGCCGTCCCTTCAGGACTCATAACCGGAAATGTGAATCAACACCCCAGCACTTCGTACTGGGCTAGGACATACCGTCCTTGCAGGACTTAATATAACTCGTGTAAAAGAATTAAAAATCCCGCTAAACATAAATTACTACCCGCGGTTTAACGGGATCTATTTACATTACATCCACCTGATTTTTATGTTCTTTTGTTTTTCTGTCCGCTTAAGTCTTGTTACTCTTTCCTGCGGCAATCCGGAGTTCCTCCTTCAAAAATGGGGTTGTAAAACTTTTAGCTTTACTCTTTACCATTTCTTCGGGAGTACCGGAAAAGAGAACTTTACCACCGTTGCGGCCACCTTCGGGACCTATATCAATAATATAATCGGCACTCTTAATGACATCCAGGTTATACTCAATCACAATAATCGTATTTCCTTTATCCACCAACCGGTTCAATACTCCCAGCAACACGCGGATATCTTCAAAATGCAGCCCTGTAGTAGGCTCATCCAGTACATACAGGGTTTTACCGGTATCCTTCTTTGCCAGTTCGGTAGCTAATTTCACCCGCTGGCTCTCACCACCCGACAGCGTCGTAGAAGGCTGACCCAGCTTGATATAACCCAACCCCACATCCTGCAACACCTTGATCTTCGACAGGATATGCGGCACATTCTCGAAAAACTCAACCGCCATATTGATTGTCATATTCAACACATCGGCGATCGACTTTCCTTTAAACCGCACCTCCAGCGTTTCCCGGTTATACCGTTTCCCGTGGCACTCCTCGCAGGGAGCCAACACATCCGGCAGGAAATTCATCTCAATCGTCTTATAGCCATTCCCTTTACAGGTTTCACAACGTCCGCCTGCCACATTAAACGAGAAACGACCCGGTTTATATCCCCGGATCTTCGACTCCGGCAAACTCACAAACAGGTTCCGGATATCTGAAAACACCCCGGTATAGGTAGCCGGATTACTGCGTGGCGAACGTCCAATCGGCGACTGGTCCACATTCACAATCTTATCCACATGTTCAATCCCGTCGATCGATTTATAAGGCAACGGATCTTCAAGCGAACGGTAAAAATGCTGGCTCAATATCGGTTGTAATGTATGGTTAATCAGCGTAGACTTACCACTACCCGATACCCCGGTTACACAGATCAGCGTACCCAGCGGAAACTTCACCGACACATTTTTCAGGTTATTACCCGTAGCCCCTTTCAGGTGAATAAAATTGCCGTTCCCCTTACGCCGTTCGGCAGGCACGGCAATCTCCGTCTGCCCGTTCAGGTAAGCCGATGTCAGCGTATCTGCCTGTAACATCTCCAGCGGTGTTCCGGCAAAAACCACCTCACCGCCCAGGCGTCCGGCCTTTGGGCCCATATCCACCACATAATCCGCATTCAGCATCATATCCTTATCGTGCTCTACCACCACAACCGAATTACCGGTATCGCGCAATTGCTTCAACGAATTGATCAACCGCACATTATCCCGCTGGTGCAGCCCGATACTCGGTTCGTCCAGGATATACAACACATTCACCAACTGGCTGCCTATCTGCGTAGCCAACCGGATACGCTGACTTTCACCCCCCGACAACGTAGCCGAAGCACGGCCCATAGCCAGGTAATCCAACCCCACATCCAACAGGAACCGCAGCCGCGAACGGATCTCCTTCAAAATCTCCACCGCAATCTGTTGCTGTTTCGTATTCAAACGCCCTTCCAGGCCATCCAGCCACCCATACAGTTCGGAAATATCCATCCCCGAAAGCTCCGCGATATTCTTACCGTCAATCCGGTAGTGCAACGCCTCCCGGTTCAGCCGCTGGCCTTGGCACTCCGGACAGGCAGACATCTTAATAAACTGCCCGGCCCATTTCTGTGCCGAAGCCGAAGCCTCCCCTTCCTGCTGCATCATAATATATTTAGCAACCCCTTCATACGAAAGGAAATAATTCGAACTATTACCCAGCGACGCATTTTTAATCTGTAACCGCTCGTCCGTACCATTTATAATATCATCCAGCGCCTCTTCCGGGATATTTTTAATCGGGGTCTTAATCGTTACCCCATACTTCTCGCAAATAGCCTCGATCTGCCAGAATATCAGCGAATTCTTATACTTACCCAATGCCACAATCCCCCCGTTATAAATACTCTTCGAGGGATCAGGCACAATCTTCTCCATATCCAGCAAGTTCACCTGTCCCAGCCCTTTACATTTCGGACAAGCCCCCTGAGGCGAATTAAACGAAAAATTATGCGGTGCCGGTTCACTATACGAAAGCCCGGTAGCCGGGTCCATCAGCCGGCGGCTATAGTGGCGTATTTCGTCCGTCTCCGCATCCAGAATCAACACTAGGCCGTCGCCCTGCTTCATCGCCACTTTCAGGCTCTCCTTCAGGCGGCGGGAATCGTTTTTACTCACCACCATTTTATCAATCACCACCTCAATCGAGTGCATCTTATAGCGGTCCAGCTTCATACCGTGGAGAATCTCCTTCAACTCCCCGTCTACCCGCACAGTCAGGTACCCTTTCTTGCGCACCTGTTCAAATAACTCCTTATAGTGTCCTTTCCGGTTTCGCACCAGCGGAGCCAGCATATAAATCTTCTTCCCCTCATAACTTTCCAGTATCAGGTTCAGAATCTGCTCCTCGGTATACTTCACCATTTTCTCGCCACTCAGGTACGAATATGCCTCGCCCGCGCGGGCATACAACAAACGGAAAAAGTCGTACACCTCCGTCGTAGTTCCCACCGTAGAACGGGGATTCCGGTTCGTCGTCTTCTGTTCAATCGAGATCACAGGGCTCAACCCGGTAATCTTATCCACATCCGGACGTTCCATATTGCCCAGGAAATGACGCGCATAGGCCGAGAAAGTCTCAATATACCGCCGCTGTCCTTCCGCGAAAATCGTGTCAAAAGCAAGGGACGACTTACCACTACCGCTCATACCGGTAATCACAGAGAGTTTGTTACGGGGGATAGTAATATCTATATTCTTTAAATTATGCACACGGGCACCCAATACCGAGATCAGGCCGCCCTCTGTTCTTTCTGTTTCTTTACTCATTTTCTTCTGCAAATTCCTAACTCTTCATTTATTTCACCACCCAACGCGAATCGTGCACATAGGTATTGGGCGATTGGTAATACATATCCGACTGCTCCGGTATCTGTATCTGGTAACTCTTTCCACCGGTTACCAGCTTGCGGTCACGCAGCCAGGTATTAAACCGTTTCAGATCGGCATAATCCACACCGTGCTGTTTGGCAAAAGCAGCCAGATCATCAATATCCTTCGTTACCGTTACCGATTTGGTCTTAATCGGTTTATACAAATCCTGCGGTTTAATAACAAAACCATACTTATACGGATTCTCAAAAATCTGTTTAATCGCCATAATGCGGTACACATAACGCGAAGTCTCCTCCACCAGCCACATCTCAAGCGAACTATCCACCTGCTGTTTGGTAATCTCGCCTGTAATACGGCCCATACCGGCATTATACGAAGCCGCCACATTCACCCAGTCGCCATACTTCTTATAAGCCGAATTCAGATACTTACATGCAGCCACGGTCGATTTCGCCACATCGCTCCGCTCATCCACCGTAGTAGTAATAGTCAGCCCATTCTCCTTACCGGTTGTTTCCAGGAACTGCCACATACCCACCGCTTTGGCCGGCGATAACACCCGCGGGTCCAGATGACTCTCTATCACTGCCAGATACTTGAAATCATCGGGAATCCCATACTCTTTCAGAATTGGCTCAATCACCGGGAAATACCGGTTGGCACGCTTAAAAAGCAACATGGTAGTTGCATGCAGATAGGTAAAACTACTCAACTCGCGGTCAAACGACTCATGCCGGTTATACCGGGTCAGATCTACCTGCTCGCCGCAAAATTGTACTGACGACGGGATATTAGGCGTTGTAGTCAGTGCCGACACCAACGGACGCTCTTCCTTTACCTTCTCCGAATCGTTCGAACTCATCGAAATACAGGCTGTCAGGCAAACAACTGCCACAGCCACAAAACTGATAATATTATTTTTGGACAATCTCATATCAAAATTCTAAATTTAGTACTCAGCATTCTGTTAATACAACCAAACAGGTTCAATTGTTTCTATCGCCGGCCGATAATTCTACGAACTACTATCTACCAACTACTAACTACTCATTTTATAACTTTTCTCTAATCTAATTAGCTTTCAAAATTAGTATTTTATACCGACATACACTATCTTTGCCCTAAATATTCGAGAAGCAAATGAGTAAGATTAAGGTTTATTTACTGGCTTTTTTAGTAAGCTTAACTTGTCTGAATGTTTATTCACAAGGACAGGTACCTACAGAAGGTTCTACATTTAACCACACGATAGAAAGCGGACAAACAGTTTACTCCATCGCCACCATGTATGGAGTAACCGTAGAAGACATTTACGCCCTCAATCCCGGCAGCAAAGAAACCATCCGGATAGGCGAAACCCTCCGCATCCCCCAGCCCCGCACAGTCGAGGCAGTTACCCCGGACAACCCCGAAGGCAATTACACCTTCCACAACATCCAGCCCAGGGAAACACTCTATTCGCTGACAATTAAATATGGAGTACCCGCCTCTGCTATTCTGGAGGCCAACCCGGGCCTATCCGTATCAACCTTTCAGATTGGTAAAACAATCCGTATCCCGGTAAGCATCATTGAAGATATTCCCGAAACCGAATTCCGCACCGTCGTACGGTGGGTAGATTACCGCGTACCCAAACGGGAAACCCTGTACAACATCACCCGCAAATACAACATCCCCAGCGACGAGCTGATCCGGATCAACCCACAACTCAAAAACGGGATCAAAGAAGGAATGGTAATCCGCGTACCCATCCAGACCGACGAACCGGTAGCTTCGTCTACACCCCCTATAGGCAACGAACGGGAAGTCAATTCACTGCTCAACCAACGCCCCACTATGGACCGGGTAAACATGGTGAAAGTAGCCCTGCTCCTACCCTTTATGGAAAACAAAACCGAAGCATCAGACAACCGCTTTGTAGAATATTACGAAGGATTCCTGCTGGCCGTAGACAGCCTGAAAAACCTCGGAGTATCCACTGAATTATCTGTTTTTGACATCGGCGAAGGCATGGGTAACATAAACAGCATACTGGCGCAACCCTCCCTCCGCACTGCCAACATCATCATCGGAGGGGGTATGGACAACAACCAGATCGCAGCCATTGCCGCCTTTGCCCGGGAGCATAACATCAAATACATCATCCCCTTCTCGTCGGGCAACGACGAAGTGCTTTCCAACCCGGAACTCTTCCAGGTAAACCCCGCCATGTCGTACCTGTATCCCAAAGCTGCCGAAGCCGGATGCAACCTGTTTGCTACTTACAACATCATCTTCCTCAATGTAGACGATGCACAGGCTAAACCCGAATTTACCACAGCCTTCAAAAACGGACTGCGCGAACGGGGAATCCCTTACAAAGAACTGACGCATACCCCGGCAACCTTTGCCAACGATCTGCTGGGTGTACTAAACAAAGATACACGCAACCTGATCGTACCCTCTTCCAGCTCGCGCGAAGCACTCAATAAATTCCGCTCGCCGCTGCGGGGTATTGTAGATAACAATCCGGCCTACCGGGACAACATCAGCCTTTTCGGATACCCCGACTGGCAGGCATATATAGACGAAGCACTCGACGATTTCTACGCGCTGGATACCTACATCTACTCCAAATTTTATGCGCAGAACCTCTCCTTTGCCGTCAAAGATTTTTACCGCAAATACCGCGACTGGTACAGCAAAATGCCGGCCAACACATACCCCAAATACAGTTTGTTTGGTTTTGACAGTGGTATGTTTTTCATCAACGCGATCAAAACAAACGGCACCAATTTCGAAAACAACCTCGACAGGATTAAATACGAAAGCCTGCAAACCGGTTTCGACTTCAAACGGGTCAACAACTGGGGAGGATTCATTAATACCAACCTCTTTATCATTCATTATAACAAGCTTGACTACTCTATCACCAGAAGAGAAATAAAATGATTAAGAAACTGATAACATGCTGCTTTTGCCTGCTCACAATTCCTGCGTTTGCACAAACACAGAAATATTTTTTGCAGGACATATCCATAGGCGGGTCGGCAGGGGTTGCCCTTGCATCGGTCAGCTTCTCGCCCACTGTGCAGAAAAACATGATGATGACCTACACCATGGGAGCCACCGCCCGCTGGATCACAGAAAAACATTGCGGCATCCAGCTCGAGGTAAACTATGCGCAACAGGGGTGGGACGAACAGTTTGAAGACCCGCAATATCACTTCAGCCGCCGTCTCAACTACATAGAAATACCCTTCATGTCGCACTTTTACGTAGGCAACCGCCGGGTAAGGGTCATCTTCAACGTAGGACCACAGATCGGGTACATGCTGGCCGAATCTACCAGCCATAACCTGCCCGATCTGAACGAAGCATACGAACCCAACCGCCACAGCGAACAGCATACCAAAGCCATCGAACACAAATTCAGTTGGGGCCTGGGCGGAGGACCTGGCCTTGAAGTGCAAACCGGCATAGGCAATTTCATCATCGAAGGACGTTATTTCTATTCGCTGGGCGACATCTATAAAAACGGAAAAGAAGATTACTTCGCCCGCTCGGCACCACAAACGATCTACGTAAAACTAACCTATCTGATCCCTTTCCTGAAAAGATACAGATAAAAAAATACGGATCCTCTATAAGGGCATCCCATGGCACATATGAAAGCAATCATACGAAAATGGAAACCGGAAGATGCGGAAAGTTTAGCAAAATATGCCAACAATCCCAACATCGCCCGTTTCCTGACAGACGGTTTCCCACATCCTTATACGATAGAAGATGCACACGCATACATCAAAATAGCTATACAACAGGACCCTGCTACCCTCATGGCCATATCCTTGGACGGAGAAGCCATAGGCTCAATCGGGCTGGTGCTACAAACCGATGTATACGCTAAAAACATGGAAATCGGCTACTTCCTGGCCGAACCCTTCTGGGGACAGGGAATCGCAACAAGTGCCATAAAACAAATGGTAGAGTACGCCTTCCAAACATTCAACATCATCCGTATATTCGCCCGCCCCTTCGGCCACAACACCGCCTCCCAACGCGTACTACAAAAAGCCGGCTTCACCCGGGAAGCCCACTTCAAAAACACCATATACAAAGAAGGCACCTTCCAGGACGAAATATATTACGGGATTTATAAATAAAGAAACTTTGTTCCCACACCTGATGCGTGACCGCATATGGAACATCCCGGCTTATCGGGAAGAACTAACAGTTTATAATAAATAAAACAAAAAAACAATCGCGGACAATCGCTGCATCACTGGCCATCGCTGGCGCAGATTTAAATCTGTGCCTATCCCCCCTGGATTACAATGCCACCGGTCTCTCTTTTTTCCCTAATGGAAAAACACTATCTTTGAATAAATAAACAATACAAACATGGAAGACTTAATAAACGGGCGCTGCGGGTGGTGCGGAAACGACGAATTGTACATCAAATACCACGACGAAGAATGGGGAAAACTTGTTACTGACGATAAAACCTTGTTTGAATTTCTAACACTGGAAAGTGCACAGGCAGGACTCGCCTGGATCACCATCCTCAGAAAACGGGAGGGTTACCGGAAAGCCTTTCATAACTTCGATGTTCAAAAAGTGGCCCAAATGACCGGTGAAGATGTGGAACAGTTAATGCAATTCGACGGAATTATAAGAAATAGATTAAAAATCAAGGCAGCCATCAACAACGCAAAACGGTTCATTGAAATACAAAAAGAATTCGGTAGCTTCTACAACTATACATTATCCTTTTTCCCGGATAACCAACCCATAATAAACCACTTAAAAACACGAAGTGAAGGCGTTGCCACCTCCCCGGAATCGGATGCGATGAGCAAAGACATGAAAAAACGAGGATTCAAATTCTTTGGCTCCACCATTTGCTACGCCCATTTACAGGCCGCCGGCTTCATAAACGACCACCTGGTAGACTGCATATGCAGAAAAAAGGAAATTCACACTTCATAAATAAACCACTAAACAGACGTCAAAACATTTTCTACTTTTTTGATAATACTTAAAAATCTATCCTCTGAAGTTTCATAAAAAAGATTTGCAATTATAGCTTCCTGATATAACTCCTTCTCTTTTATATCTGTTAATCTTTCTATCAAAAATGATTTTACCTCTTTATCTTCTTCTGCTAACAACACATCATCCCAATCACTTCTATTATCCAAAATATATGTAATATCTTCAAAATCATGACTAAATCGAGGGTCCCCACCCCCTCTATCCTGATAAGCGGTAAACTTACTTGCCAAAAAAAGGATAAAGGCATAATCTGTATAATACAATCTTCTATATTTACCTTTTGTAGATTCTGAAAACCTTTTTCAAACCATCTATTCGCAGGCGCCCAAGAGATTGGCCTGGTAGCCATAACATCAACTAAAATATCTTCATATTTGAACCGGCACATTACATCCAAATCTGCTGATTGTTTAAAACCTTTCTTTGTTAAAAGTTCTCGTATATGCTCTAACTCCACTATAGATGCAACTTTTATACTTATATCTATATCTTTGGTTGGTCTTACATCATCTGCCGCCGGGTCATCAATATAAAGGCTAACAGTTGCTCCTCCAACGTAAATAATCTGTTCATTTAGTTCTCCCAATCCTCTTGCTATTTTTCGGATAATAGCCTTATTTATTAAGGTGTTTTTCATCTATCGCAATTTGTGTTTTAATTCCTTGACAGCCAAAATATATTCCCGTTTGTTACCTATCCGTATAGCATCTACCAAAGCTAACAATTCATAAAGTTTCTCATCTTTTAAACATGCTTTAGGAACATTTGGATACAAAGGTTCTATTGCAAAACCTCTGGAGTCTCCTTCCGCATATGGCCAGACAAAAACTTCATGACTCATTATTTTTTCCGATAAGGGAGGAACACTATGTGATGTTTTAATACCTCTTACTAATCCTTCAGGTTTAACCGGATATACATATTTCAAACCATATATTAAAAAATCTAATAACGCAGATTTTAAAACCCGTCTCTTATTACTGGATACTAATCCGGCTAACAAGCTTCTGTTTAAAGATTCACTTACCTCACTTTGACTAATGAAAAGTTCATTTGCTATATCTTTAATATACCACAACTTATTTTCGCAAAGAGTTATCTTTAATAAAATAACAATATCCTGAGGTCGCATGCCACTATGTTTCTTCATAAAAACATCTTTTAATTTGCAAATCGCGATTTGCGATTTGCAAATATATTAAAGTTTCCCTATATGACAACCTCCCTTATCCAGAAAGCAAAGCTGTTGTTGCAACATCTGTACCTTTTTCATAACAAAACCGGCTTCGGCGGCTTCGTGGACGGGGCGGGTATAAATATAACTGATCTCCAGCGGACGGTGGTTATCGTAATCCAGCTTCATACTGGGCGAATAGGGAGTCATGGTGCGGGTCATTTCCAGCATCTTATCTGCATACTCCTCGCCAATCGTAAAACGTCCCTTCCCAACCTGGTTCGCCCCCCGTATCACTTCCAGCATCAGGTCCCGTATCAAACCCTCACTCACCGGATGAGCCATAAGGTGGTCCGTAGTCGTATTCAGCACCACAGTCAACCCATTATACGGTACATTCCACACCAGTTTCATCCAGCGGGCCAGTTCCAGATCAAGAACCTTGGCCCGAATATCCGCACGGTTAAAAACAGCGGCCACCTCCTCCAGGCGAGACAGGTCACGACACGAGTATGAACCGATATTCAACCCACCGTAATCCAGATGTGCAATCTCGCCGGATCCGGTCTTATTCGAACAGATAAAAGCCAGTCCGCCGGCAATCTGTAACTCCGGAAAAACTTCCTGCAAATCGGCCTCCAACCCTAACCCATTCTGTATCATCAACACAATCGTATCCTTGTGCAACAAAGGAGGCAACAACTCCCTGAGCAAACCATTCGAAGTAGATTTCAGGCACACCAACACCACATCACACGCCGGCATATCAGCCGTACTGCGGTACGCATTCACCCGCGGCAACTCAAAATCACCCCTTACAGAACTCACCTTCAACCCATGCTCCTTCACATACTCATAATCCGAATGCAGCAAAAAATGCACATCCTCACCCGCACAGGCCAGCTTCGCCCCATAATACCCACCGATAGCCCCGGTTCCTATAACACCGTATACAATGCCCCCCGGCCCCCTAAAGGGGGGGCTGGGAACAGTTTTATTTACATTGTTTGCCATATCCTCTTCCATTTTCTTCTAAACAAATATGTTCTGATGTTCTTTTGTCTTATTCTGGTAAACGCTGGCGCAGATTTTAATCTGTGCCTACATTTCATAGAAAATTTCCTCCTGCATATAAATTTTCAGATCCGGATAAAAATTCCGGATCTTTTGTTCCAGTTTCCCGCCACGGCAATTTGCCAGTACCATTTTATAAGTGTGCACATAATCACCTTCTAACTTTATCACCTTTACGTGGGTTTGATAATACCACGGAAACAAACGGCTGCGCAATTCCGGCAAAAGTCCCTGCGGAAAATAGGTCCAGCTATCAATCACAATACTATCCAACTCACCCGGAGGAATCGAAATATATTTATTCTGCCTTTCATGGAGCCACACTGCATCCGGCGTAAAAATCATCAGTTCATCCGGCAGGCTAAAATAAAGAGGGAAAAACAGAATCCCACCACCAACCAGCACGGCCGCAAAACAACCATGCAAAAAGTCAAAGGCAGCCCCCACATCCGAATAGCCCCTCTGGCCATACAGTTCATAAAACCCGGCTACCACACAAATCAACGTTCCGGCAATCATCGCATAACAAAGACACCGGCACACCCGCTGCCAGCGAAACAACGCTCTGTAAACCACAAACGTCTCTCCGTGATAGTTCTCCTTCAGGTCGCCCACCTTCTTATAAGTAGTAACTAAAACAATACCACCGCTAAATAAAAACCCACCAACAAAAAAATTCCAATTATAAACATAATATCACAGACAGCCAATAATAGGATACAATAGTAAACAAAACCACCCAAACCAGCAAACATTGAATGGCAAAAAGACACCGGTTTTCCTCGTTCCGATAATCCCGGTACCTTTAAGTCCGCTGCACTTGGTAAAGACACCAATACCGTCGGTCCAAGAGGACCCCGATGAACCGGAATCTTCGATTTGCAATCAGTACACACATCTTTTCACCCTCGTAGAGGGTAATATATCTTAGCCCCTAGCATTGCTGGGGCTGTTAAATTCTCCTATATGATTTGTATGAAGTCCTGCAAGGACGGTATATCCCAGCCCAGTACGAAGTGCTGGGTTAGTGATTCCCCTTCCACTCATGAGTCCTGAAGGGACGGCACAATTGAAGAGCTACCCGTATGCCGGTATTTTATTCTGTCGTGCCTACAGCACTAAAATTCTTTTTCTATCCATCAACCCAGCACTTCGTACCGGGCTGGGATATACCGTCCTTGCAGGACTTAGAAGCAGAGAATTTAACTGCCCTGCGGCGTTGCCGAAACCTAAGACAGGATAGAAAGATGTAAGTAGAAAGTCGCTAAAAAAGGGAGATTAGAACTGCATTTATCAATAGATTCAATCTAAAACAAAACGTTTCCCGCCATAAATTGTTATGATAAAAACCAAACAAGATTAACTATGGAGAGAAATTGGAACAAACGTTTATTTTTGATCGGAGCAGTCATTCTGGCGGCAGCCCTGTTACTATATTGGTTATTTATGGTAGTCGATCTGTCAGCTTATTCGGAAGGAGCCGTATAACCTCTGCTGCTCCCGGATTAACGCCAAATCCGATTCATAATCACCGTTATACCGGGGATTCAACCGTAGGAAATTCTCAAAAAACAGGATAGCGGCATCAAACAGGGCAACAGCAAATTCTTCTACCAGAACAACAGTAGCCCGGTTGCCTATCCGTAACAATAAAAATCCACCTTTTTTCAAACGCAATATCACATCAACAGGACTATCCGGAAACATAAACCCGGCCTTTCCTTCCTGTTTTACCTGTACAAGAGCAGCAGCAAAAAGCAAAAACAACCGGTCAGGCAAATCCCACTGACCCGGCTCCAGTAAAACCTGTCCGTTACAAATAATAGAAATCCCACCTTCCGGATACAAAGCATCCAACAGGTTAACATCAAGCATCTCATACTCCTGTATATTAACCAAGAAATCCGGATTACCTTTATGATCTTTTGTACAAAACAAAAAACTTTCGATAGAGACCATATCAAAACCGCCTCAACATCCCCACCACCAGTGCGATATTATAAATCTCCTCCTTATGAATACGAAAATCCTTATACAAATCCGAAGCTTCGGACTTACACAGAATATAATCGCCGTCTTCATAAATACGTTTCACCACCACACCCTGCGAAGTATCCAACACATGGTAACGGCCCCACTGCACAAAACTATTATTCGTAATCTGCAAACAGGCCAGTTCGTCGCCCGAATGAAACTCAGGCTCCATACTATCCCCCTTCACAAACAGCGTATAACTGTACCGCGAAAATGCCTGGATAACGGGCAGATGCTCGCAGTCCTCGCTTTTTACCCCGGCCAGTGCACTCGATACCGACCCGGCAGCGGCGTTCATAGGAATACGCGGGCGCGTTTCCTGTACGACAGGTAATTTTACAATCCCCGGGCGGGGTTCGCGTGGCGACGTCATCTTACTATCCGACCCAGTAAGCAACCACAACAGCGTATACTTAGAATCCGCTATCGCGTTATAAATTTTATTCAAAACATCCACCGAAGGCTTGCTCTGCCGCTCCCCGATAATCGAAGATAAGGTACTAGGTGGGATATCTGCCACCCTGCAAAGCTCTGCCGCCTTCCCGCCAAACAACTGATCAATAAGAAATTGTATCCGGTCGTTAATCGTTTCCATAACATCTTTTTATTTAGATTCATTCTAAATTTACGCAAATGCATAAATTTCTATCTGTTTTTATTTGCACATAAAACGCATTTGCGTATATTTGCATTGTAAAGCTAAACAAAAGTAAAGGATCCGGCTTACAAAAACAACATTTTCAAACCATTTAACACCGGGTAATATGTTAGACGACTTTTATGACACCTACATAGACGACTTCGACGAAGAGGATTTTGAAAGCATAAACCTCAGGGAATACGAAGATGAAATGAAAATTCAGTTCATGAACGACGCCCTTGCGGAGTTGGAAAACATGACGGAACAGGAGGCATGCACCTTCTACCATACAGACAGCAAAGAAGAAGCCCGGCAGGGCATCATCGAATACTGGACCTGGCTGGCATAAATCCTAAAACAAAATAAACATGAAACCAACATTCAGATCCAAAGTTTACCGGGTGGCCTACGAACTGTACCACACCACCGGAAAAAGCTGGCCCATATGCCTCACCCGCGCCTGGGCCATGTACCGCCTCACCCGGCAGATGCACCGGGGAGTTGTAAACTTCGCATACGAAAGGGCAGACGGCACCCTGCGCAAAGCCAAAGGTACCCTGATGAATGTCGAAGACAAAATCAAAGGCACCGGCAAAACATGCTACAAAACAATACGCTACTACGATGTAGAAGCCGGCGCCTTCCGCTCCTTTAAAGTAGCCAATTTCATTACCGTATACTGAAAATTGACAATTGACAGTTAACAATTGACAAGTAAGCTCTTTGACATATTGAAACTCATTCATGGCCCGGATAATCCCGGACGCGGGTATCCTTGTGGTGCAGGTTAACAAAACCATATTATACCGGGCCATTCGCTCTATAAAAAATAGCACACAGATCACACAGATAAGACAGATAATCACAGATTACAAAAACAGATTATAAAAAAAATACCACCTGCGAAAATCCGCGTTATCTGCGTATGCTGCGTGCCCTATACCTCAAACCCATTAAAACAAATAAAAAATGAAACACTTCAAATTCCGCTCACCAGGCCAACTCCTGGTAGTTATTGCATTCTTCCTGCTGTCGCTCCTGTGCCTGGTAGGAAGCTGTTCCAACCCCTTCCAGATACTCAATGCCGGACTGTGCGGCTTTATGGCGTGGGGCACTTACAATTCGTGGTAAACGACACTCAACTTTTTTATAAACTTCTTTATATCCTGATACAATGAAAGATTTACAAAACACCGGAAACAATAATCTAAGAAATGGTTTTATCCCCTTAAGCCGCAAACTGTTTGAACATCCTTTCTGGAAAGAAAAAAGAATATTCAGTTATGCCGAAGCCTGGATAGACCTGATACAAAGAGCATGCTTCGAACGGGAACCCGGAAGTTGTATAATAAAAAAAGAACTGGTTAACATCGAACGCGGAGAAATAGTAATATCACTTCGTTTACTTAGTGAAAACTGGGGCTGGTCTACAGACAAATTACGACGCTTCCTGAACGTTCTACGTAACGAATCCATGATTGTTGTAAACAATACAAAAGCAACCCGCACAACAATCATAAAAATCTGTAAATATGAACAATACAATGCAATAAACCCCTTCCGGGAAGAACAGGCAACACACGAACAACACACAAACAACACAGAAATATCACACGAACAACACAATACTAATAAAGAAAATAAAGAAACAAATATAGAGAGAGACACGCACACGCAAAACGAGGAATACAGGAAATTCATAGAATGGATGCAACACAACACACCCGAGTGTACCAAACGCAGGAACTTCCCTAAAGGCATCACCGAAGCCCAATTCCTGAAGCTAAGGGAACAATACAGCAAAACACAGATTACAAATATACTACTGCGTATCGAAAACCGCAAAGACCTGCGCGAACGATACATAAACCTACACCAAACAGTAGTAAACTGGTTAGAAAAAGAGCAACAATATGGACATTAAAATACTACCCCACGACGAAGCTACCGAACGGGTCGTTATCAACACCCTCACACAGGAGCCTTATAACTGGTACGAAGTAAACCAGCTTATCCACGAAGATTGTTTCTACAATCCCCTGTACCGCAGGATATTCAACATCATCCGTGAGTGCCACGAAAAAGGAAATTCATACGATCAGGCAAGTATTTTTGAAGAATTAAAAAAGCCGGCGAAAGCATGGATATAGATACCTTCCTAAAAGCATTCCGGTACGACAGCAGGAACCTTTACATCAACGTATGTGTACTGGTAGAACTGGACCAGCGGCGTAAAATCGCCACACTGGCACATCAGCTATACCAACAGGCCAACGACATGGAAACCGAAATCCCGCAACTCATATCCGCCACTACCGGCCAGCTCACCCAATTTGCCGAAGGCCCCTCTACCGCTTACTATACCCTCGACGAGGCTATTCAGGGCGTACGCAACCAGATAGAGCGCAACTGCAACCAGGAATCGCCCCTCACAGGCACTCCTACCGGGTTTACCCAATTGGATAAACAAAGTGGCGGCCTGCAGGGCTCGGACCTGATCGTTATAGTAGCAGATACTTCGCAGGGAAAAACATCTTTATCCCTAAGCCTCGCACTGAACGCGGCCCGGACCGATGCCGGGGTAGCTATATACTCGCTGGAGATGAAAAAAGAACAAATAGCCGCCCGCCTGATTGCCACCGAAACCGGGATACCCGTCAACCAACTGCTCTACTCTCCCCTGCCACCGGGACAGATCGAGCAAATAGAAAAAGGCCTCACCCGTCTCTACGGACTACCGGTTTACTTTGACGACCGCTCTACCAGCCAGATCGACACGATCATCACCTCTATACGCAACCTGAAAATGAAATACAACATAAAAGGGGCTGTGGTAGATTACCTGCAGATCATGAACGTAAATATGAAAGGCAGCAATAAAGAGGCACAAATGGGCGAAGTATCCCGGAGATTAAAAAACCTGGCACTCGAACTGGACATCTGGATCATGGCCCTTTCCCAACTCAACCGCGACCCATTGCATCCGGCCCCTTCGCTGGGCAGGCTGCGCGACAGCGGACAAATTGCCGAAGCGGCCGATGTGGTAATGCTGATATACCGCCCCGAAGTGTACAACCGCACCTACGGCGAACCCTTCCAATGGGCCGGTACGGCAAACACCGCCCTGATAGAAGTAGCCAAAGGCCGCAACATAGGTCTCACCAAATTCCTGTGCGGCTTCAACCCACAAACCTGCCGCTTCTACGAACTACACGACATCCCCCGCCTGGAAAAAACAGGCAAAGAGGAGCCGTTTTGATACCCAAACCCCCCGGCCCCCTAAAGGGGGGGAAGAAAATCAGGAAATATTTGGTCGAAGGGGACCCCCATAAATTGGTCGGAGGGGATTTGTAATCCCCGACAAACGAGTATTAGGATCTGTGATCCGATAAACAAATAAATACCGATTAAACCGGAACTTAGGTATATGAAAACTGATTATAAATCCTTAGCTGGTACCGCTGGCGCAGATTTAAATCTGCGCCCAAATTTTCGACAAATCCCCTTCGACCAGAATCTTTGCCTAAACTTTCGTCCGGCATAGTAAAAATGCTCCATCAAACATTTAAATAAAATAAGTATGCTAAAAAAAATAATAGAATTAGAAACAATCCGGCAGGAACAGGCACGGCTTGCAGCCCGTGAAACAGAATTGGTAACCCCTGAACTAACGGATACCGACCTGCTCCCCCTACTCTACCTGTGGTTCAAAGAGTATGGCCGTAGGCGCAACTGCCCCCCCGCGCGACGACAGTGTAATGCAACGCAGAAAATTCCTGCTGATCGCTATCGCCCTCTACTCGCCCGGCACACTGATAGGAGACAAACTAAGATATGGCATGCGGGAGAAATTCCGGGAAGTATTAAACCTGAAAAGTCCCACCCTCGTATCCAACCTGGTGGGTGAAGGAGTTTTCTACTATCAGCAATACACCACCTTCAGGCGCGATGTAACCAATGTGTACTACCACCTGCTACAACGACTCGAATGGTACCGCAACCAAACCGCTTCGAGGTTTTGACAAAAAGCAACCCAATCATCTAATATAAAAGACAAAAAAACAGAAAAAAGCACATTTCAAAAACAGGAATATTTTTCATTTGCTACATCTAACAGGGTATTTCAACGGCATACCAGGCATTTAACCAATGTTTTACCCACTTAGATCAATTTGTTTAAAGGTAAAATCCATCAATCGCACCGGCCCTCCGGCAAAAAAGGGCCGGTGCTTTACCCAAAAAGCATCAATGCTTTCCCCTAAAAGCACCGGTGCTTTCTTTTCGCTCCCTTTTTTACCCCAATTTACCCTCCAAAAGAGCTAAAACCAACCATTGGGCAACCCTACAAAAAATAACAAAACGTAACCCATTCCACCCATTTACGAACCCACCCGGCTAAAAGCATACAGCCCTCTGCGGAAACCTCACAACAAAATGTAACCCCTTCCCCCAAAAACAAAACATCCTGCAAAACCCAAACCCCACGAGAACGCAAAATTCCAAACCACCTCCCACATCACCCCCAAAAATCCCCCTCACACAAACTTCAAATATCAATTTGTCAAACTACCAAAATGTCAAAAAGCCGTTGCCCCGCTGACCCCCATCAAGTTAACATAAATTAGTTTATTATTGAGTTTATGCCAGCCCCGTAGCACATAGCCGTCAGGTTAAGCCCATACAGTTTGTCATTCAATAACTCCAGCCGCATAGTGGCTGAACAAATAGTCTCACAAACACTATCCCCGCCCCCCCCTTTAGGGGGTTGGGGGGTTAGGGCCTGGAGGGTGGAAACAACACCTCCACCGGACACCCAAGCAGCTCCGCAATCTTCTCCTTCTCCGCCAGGCAGGGTTCCACATATCCATACACCCAGCGCCGGGCTGTCATTTTGGTTTTGCCGGACAGCCGGGCGATCGCTTCAACCAGTTCCTCTTTGGGCGCCGAGATAATAACCGGCCTCCGCTCCGCCTTCGGCAGAGAAGCAAAATAATCTTTCAGGGATAAATTCTTATCGTTGGGAATAATCCGCCTGATTCGTTCTTCCTTTTCACTCATATCATTTATTATTATACGTATTCGGAGATAAAGGGTGTGCCGGGTTCCCGGACCTGATCCGGAACCGCACAGGAGCGGAACCCAGTACACACCCTTCGGGTTGCAGGGGTGTTGCCTATCGTATATCTAAGGAATTGCCACAAAAAAGAAATTCTTAACAACTCTGTCAGACCCATAGCAATCACATATTACCGTTTGCAGCCCCAACAAACCTGTTAAGAATTTTATTATACAAAAGCGTGGGACTCACAAGTAGATAGTAGAGGTACTGCCATACCCAACAAGTGTTACAAGTGAGCCCACGCCATATCTTACAAATATAGCATGAGCTCGACAGATTACGTCACACTTGTTGAAGAAAATTGGCAGTTTTCTACTATCAAACCTCTGCAGACGCTTTTTATTACTGGTTTCTACCAGTAATTCTGTGGGACAAATATAAATATAAAATATCGAAATAAACAATAACTTATTAACAAATCGAGATATTAAATCTGAAGTGATTAGGACTAACGTCCTTCTAATTTTGTATTTGTGAAAAAGAATGATGAACAAATTGAAAAATCAAAAAAATATCTCATAGAATTAGGAAAACAAATTCGTGAGGTACGAAACCTTAAAGGTTTAACACAAGAGACCCTTGCAGATATGGCGAAAATAGATTCGTCTTATCTCAGTGAAATTGAAACAGGAAAATAAACGTTACATTTCTGACTCTTGCTAAGATTGCAAAACAATTAGGTTGCGATATTGCCGCATTTAGTAAAAACATTCCTAAATAAAATAGATGTTTGATATGAGTAATCTAACGGAAGAAGAGAAAAAATATCTTATCAAATTAGGAAACCAGATTCGTGAAGTACGAAATTCTAAAGCCTGGACACAAAAAAAATTAGGCGGGGAAATAGAAAAAGAGAGAGCCTATATTAGTAAAATAGAAAGAGGCTTACAAAATGTCACTTTTCTAACTCTTGTAAAATTGGCAGATGTATTAGACTGTGATGTAACTACTTTTACCAAAAATATTCCGGACATTGAATAAGGTAAAATAAGATCCATCAAAACTAATTTTTATCATTTATTAATGCAACCAACTTATAGAACATACCGGCGTTTTGTATCTCATAGACTAATAGAAGCACGAGAGGAGGCAGGATTAACACAAAAGCAGGTAGGAGAGACAAAAATAATTACTCAAAGTTCTCTGTCAAAATTAGAAAATGGAGAAGGAAGAGTTGAATTTATTCGTCTAATAAAATTGGCCAAATTATACGGTAAACCTATAGACTTTTTTGTTTGGAAACCCGAAAAAGATAAATAAAACCGGATAATATAAACGGCAGGAAAGCATAATTATTAAGACACTCACAAAAATAAAATACAAAGTGTTTCTTTATCGATAAAAAATGACACAAATAGACGAATACGTAATAGCAAGGGTAAAAGCAATGAGACAAGAAAGAGGTTGGAGCCAACAGGAACTTGCTGATTATATGAATTTCTCACAATCATTCATAAGAGATGTAGAAAATCCAAAGAAAGCACAAAAGTACAATTTAAGTCATATCAATGAATTATGTAAAATATTTGATTGTACATTTGCTGATTTCTTTCCGGATAAACCTTTATGAATGGGATTAGAAATCCCTGGACTCAAAATTTGAATATTTATAGCCCTTAGATACACAATAATCAGCCCTCTAATTTTGTATTTGTGAAAAAGAAAGAAGAAAAAAATAAATATCTCATAGAATTAGGTAAAAAGATTCGTGAGATTCGAACTTCTAAAGGTTTGACACAAGAAATTCTGGCTGATATGGCAGAAATGGATACTGCTTATTTAAGTGGAGTTGAAAGAGGAGAAAGTAATATCACTTTCCTAACTCTTATAAAGATTGCAAAACAATTAGGTTGCGATATTGCCACATTTAGTAAAAACATTCCTAAATAAGAGATCTAATGTAAGTAATATGGAGATAACAGAAGAAGAGAAAAAATATCTCATAGAATTAGGAAACCAAGTGCGTGATTTACGACATTCTAAAGCCTGGACACAAAAAACGTTGGGTAAGAAAGCGGGAATGAATAGAGGTTATATTAGTGACATTGAAAGAGGCGCACGAAATGTCGCTTTCCTTACTCTTGTAAAACTGGCCGAAACATTAAACTGCGATGTAGCCGCCTTTACCCAAAATATACCTATCAATAAAGAACGGATTAAAAATCCGAAGATCCATTAACCGGGGATAACATATCCCCTCCGTCCAAAAAAGCTTTTAGCAAATGACCCCGGAAGGGGTCTAATATAAATAACCCCGGGTAAAACCCGGGGCAGGCAAACACACATACACATCACACAACCCGGAAAGGGTTGAACCCGCTTCGGGGTTCATACAGCTGAGTTGCTTTCTGCCACGGGTTTCACCCGCGGTTATGCACATTCAAGCCCTTCGGGCTTACAAGCTGTAACTTTTTCGATTTTATAATTTAGTTTTTACACATTCTCTCAAGAGGGGAAAAAGAAACAAATAGTCTCACAAACACTATCCCTACCCCCCCCTTTAGGGGGCCGGGGGGGGTCAGTTGGGGGATATTATTCCCTGACCATTACCCTTCCGGTCAGGTATTAACCCCGGAAATACTTCCGGCAACAGGTTCTTTTGGGTAACTTTAAGGAAGTAAAGAAGTATAAACTGTCTTATCTGTATACAGGCTTGCGCAGGTAAGTGTAACACGATTCCATATAAATGGGTTTACGGATATTTGTATCAGAATTGCAATTCGAAACAAATAAAACAAACTATTTATTAATTAAAAAAATTAGAATTATGGCATTAAGTTACAGATTGGTTTACAGAAAGAACATGAAACAGGGCGAAGGGTTGCCCGAAAAAGTGTATTATGCACAGGCAAGATCGACCGGCGAATGCGACATCCGGCGTCTTTGCACAGCGATCTCGGAACGTTGCACGGTAACCAGTTCCGATATTAAAGCGGTTCTGGACGCGCTGGTGGTTTTGATGAAAAGCGAACTGTCGGACGGAAAGATCGTACGGTTGAGGGATTTCGGAAGTTTCCGGATTACTTTCGGCAGCGAAGGGGCAGAGAGTGAAGAGAAATTCAATGCAAACCTTATCCGCCGTCCGAAATACACGTTCACACCGGATATCGATCTACAGGAACAGGCAAAAATCCTGAAGTACCGGAAATATTCGCCGGAGGTAATTGACAATACAGAGGAGTGTCCGTTACCGCACATTGAGTAAACGAGAAACAAACAATTAAAACAAATACACGATGGAAACTATGAACGAATTTGCGATCCGTACTTACGGATTACAGGAACTGGCCCAGTACTATTTTCCTAACATACAGGGAAACTCTGCCACACAACAACTCAAAAAGTGGATACGGTACAACGAGGAACTCTGTAAAGAACTAAAAGGTACCGGCTACAAACCGGGTGTTCGGTTACTTACTCCACGGCAGGTAGAACTAATTGTTCATCACCTGGGACTACCGTAACCCATACGGCACAACAGCAGAACCGGCAGTAATTGTATAATAAACAATACATACTGCCGGTTTTTCTGTTTTTGCCAGTGCAGATTTCCCGCTGGTTTTCGCCGGTGCAGATTTCCCGCTGGCGCAGATTTCAATCTGTGCCTAAACAAGCAGACTGTAAATTATAATACTCCTGCCGGGTTTCGTACACATTTTCGCATTTATCAATAAAAACATCTCTATCATCGGTAAGTACCACATAGGCCAGGCCATCCTGATCGAAAGAATACACATATTTATATGTAGGATTTATTACCTCCACTCCCGTTGTATCAATATATCCCCAATAAGCACCACCTGATTTCACCTTGCCATAGCCATATTCATCAAAATCCCTGCATTCATCGTACTCTAACCGGGTTATCTCGTCACCGGCTTTGTTAATGAAACCGTATCCAATACTGTTCTTTACAATCGCGAAACCATTACAAAATTCAGAAGCATACTCATAACTCCGGGGGATATTTTTGCCCGTAGTATCTATAAAGGTATACCGCCCCTTCATCAGTTCTACCAATGCCATTCCTTCCTTAAACCGTTTGGCTGTTATGTATTGAGTAGGAGTAATCTCTTTACCGGACAAATCTATATATCCTTTTGCCGAATAGTCGCTGTCATATCTTTTAGTTACAACCGCATAGCCTTCCTGAAAAGAATCAATCCAGGAATATTTCAAGGAGGTTATCTCCTCCCCTTTCCTGTTTATTACTCCATAGTGTTTTCCATCGGTCACAATGGCTACCCCATTCCGGAAAGTGGGTAAGCTGGTATATTTGATAGGAGTAATCTCTTCGCCTGCCATATTAACCAACCCATATTTATCCCCTACCTGAATAAAAGCAACCGTATCGAAAAAATCTTCGGCGTAATCGTATTGAATAGGTGTTATTTCTTTCCCGGCATCATCTATATATCCATATTTACCGTTCAGCTTTACCACCCTGATGCCGTTAAACGGATCATTTATACGGCTGTATCTCTTTGCCGGAATAGCAGGTGCCTTTTTTGTTTGTTTGGGGATTATTTTACTTCTCCGCAGGAAAAGAGTCAGAGGAGATTCCGGTTTCAACACAGGCAGAATTTCCTCCCACGTAAAAAATATCATTTCGCCCGGGCCCCAATTTGAAAAATGTCCGGTAAAGGTAATCCCATTAGGAGAGATAAATATATCCATTCCCTGTACATCATACCCCATTTGCTCCAGTATCCGTTCATAATTACGGGTAAATATTTTACGGGGTGTTAGCTGCTCACCTGTCAGTAAATCGTACACCAGAAACCGCTCCCACATGGTTCCTTTGTGGCCACCACAATCCTCGTACGAATAAACGGTAAGCGATAGTATACCCTGCTGGTTACAATGGATTTCAAAATTAGTACCCCTACTATCGCAACCGGGTTCTGTTCTTCCAAATAATTCACTGATGTGGGTGTATATTTTCCGGTTTACCAAACCGGCATCAAATTCCTTCCGGTTATTTTCAATCCGCACTATTCTTTCACGCTCTTCCGATAGATACGGCTCTATAGTAACCGATAGCGGAGCCCGCCGGAGGCTGATATCTTCGTACACTTCGTTTCCTATCCATCCTCCCTCCAGGCATTCGGGAGAGAGAGTGCCATAAAAAACATCTTCGCCTTTCCGGGTCCGGATAGAAATCCCATACGTACCGGGAGCATCTTCTTCCTCCCCCGAAAGGGAAAAGCCATATCCGGACATACTTCTGTCCGGATGATAAACAACCACACTACCGGTTAACTCCTCCGAATAAGTGTCCGGAATGATATATACATCCACCGTTTCGCCATGTATAGTACCGGTATAATTACAATAAATAAATTCCTGTGGGGTGTAATGATGCCAGGGTATAGAGGCGTAAATTTCTATTTCTTCTTCTCCGTACTCCTCTTCTTCCTCTTCCGGATCGCCGGATTCGTCTGTCAGGATCTCCTCCTCCCTTACCGGATAGGTATCCGGTGAAGAATAAAAAAAGAAGTAACCACCGGCAGCAAGCGCAAGAACAACTACGATAAGAATAGTAATAAGATGTTTGTTCATTTTGTCAATACGGTTTATTTACTCCAAAGATAAGAAAATTCAGGCTTCCCAGAGGGGAAATATATGAAAAAACAAACCCGCCGCTTGCCGGAATAATTCCGGGGTTGCGACGGGTTCTACATTTATTATCGAGGTTCAATCAATCATAAGATACATAATAAACATAGTCGTTCATTACTGCTACACGCTGTACGGTACAATTTACTTGGCAATAATCGCTCACTTTCCTTACCTGGTAGTTGTAGCTTTCGCCCGTATACCGCTGATATAGGGTAACCATTCCATTCTGGTCGATCCCCGTTACCTGCATATCCACTTCATAATACGTACATTTTTCCATAGAACTGAAACAGATAAAATCCGCTGGTACTTCAAGTAGCCCATCTACTACACCTATGGTATAATGGTTATCACGTTGTACAAATTTGTAAACCCCATCGTGATAGTCTACCAGGATAAATGTATCAGTCTGCGCATTGTTGGCACTCATCTCATCAGTTTGCTGGCATGCGGATAATAAAATAGCCAGCAGGGGCCCAAGTATAAATTTTGGTCTCATAAGTGTTAGGTTTTAAAATGTGCTGCTAAAGTAGAGATTATTTTGCTTCATACAACACATTATTTTGTGTTAAAAAAACACTTTTTAAGAACACAAAAAAAGGACGTAATTAGTTAAAATCACGTCCTTAATGTATAATTCAAGGAGTATAGGCATCATAAAGTCATGTTAAATAACATATATTTTTCTTCTTTAGCCAGAGAAAAACGGCTCCTAATCCAAGTACAGAAAAGATTACCGCCAGCAACAGCCGCGAAACCGGACGGCTATCCCGTGTTTTCTCCTCATAAAAAGCCGATTCTGCCTCCTCGTGTTGCCTTCCTCCTGCCATCACATGCGTAGTGTCACTCCCGTGTGTATACCGGTAAAGTTGCCCGCCGGCAGTTTCGCCGGAGTCCACTACAATCTCTGCCTGTATATATTGCCGGCCCACACTGTCCGGAGGCGACCACAGGGTAATATGGCCCGATAATTGCCGCTGCCACTGGTCAACCAGTGTATCAACAGAGGCTACCCGCGAAAACCGGGAAGCGATGCCGGCCATTTCCTGCCACTGCCGGTAGCCGTTCCACCCTTCGGCAACCCGCCGGCTTTTACAGCCTGCCGCAAATAGCAAACAGGCTATAAAAGAAAACAGAAGTACCCGTTTCATAACTGCCGGATATAGGTTTGATACTCCGGAATGGCATCAAAACAGGGGCACTCCTTAATCCGCTCCCACGGGTCAATCACTCCGTTGCCGTTCAGATCAGGCGATGTATCCCGGTGGCCCATCACCCGGCGCACCGGATACCTGTCGCACAAATCCTTCACAAGGTTTACCAGCGCCTCTTTCTGGGCCAGTGTACGGGTATCGGCTGCCCGGCCGGCTGCGTCCAGCCCGCCTATGTAACAAATCCCCAGGCTACCGCTATTCCAGCCTGCCGCATGTGCTCCCACCTGTTCGTCCGGGCGGCCTTTCTCCACCCGTCCGTCCCGCCTCACCACATAGTGGTAACCAATAGCCCGCCAGCCGTTTTACAGGCGGTGCATCCGGTCTATCTCCGCCGCTCCCACATCGGTACCCGGGCGGCTGGCAGAGCAGTGGATAATCAGGGTATCAATGTTCCTCATCGTCCGCCTCCTCCTTTCTTTCAATGTTGATCAACTCTGATTTGCGGGCAAAGAAAGCCAACAGGTTCACCTTAATCTTCATTCCACGCGCAGCGAAATAATTCACAAAAATGCTCTCCATCTCCACCCCATAAATAATAATCAGGATCAGCATCGGCACCAGGTCTACCCCGAAAGGCTGGCTAAATGCCTGCCCGAAGGTATAAGCCATCATCACCCAGATCACATAACTGCATACCTTGTCCAGTGTACGCCGTATAGCCCGCGAGCGCTTAACCGGCTCGTTACGCGATTGCGAAGCCACAATCCCAAATTTCAGGTCTCCCATAGTCAGGCAAAAAGCCAGGAGAAAAAGCCACTTCGCCCAATCCATAAATTCCACCAGCCCTAACAGGAACTGGTCTGTGTACGTATGTTCCATTCGATTAAAAATATATTGATTTAAGGTACAATAATATACCAAAAAAGCCGGATAAACCAATATCCGGAAGTCTTATTCCTGACATATGGGGTACTTGTCAGGAATTAGAATCCGGAAATTTTATATATTTGGAAACCTAATAAGAAATGAACATGAGAAAAGTTTTTACATGTATGTTGTTACTGGCTATATGGATCCCTGCTATAGGGTATAGCCAGGAGGTGCCGGCACCGTTGTACAGAGATCCTATTACAGACGGGGCTGCCGACCCCGCGCTTGTTTATAATCCGTTTGAAAAAGCCTGGTGGATGCTGTATACACAACGACGGGCGAATGTAGAAACAGCCGATGTGGCCTACTGCTACGGGAATGAAATTGGAATTGCTTACTCTGAAGATAATGGCAGAACCTGGCGCTACAGAGGTACACTGGACCTGGAGTTTGAACGGGGGAAAAATACATTCTGGGCTCCGGATATTGTTCTGCACAACGGGGTGCACCATATGTTTGTGTCTTATATACGCGGTGTGGCCAACCATTGGAGCGGAACCGCTACAATGATGCACTATACCAGTACCAATTTATGGGACTGGACATGGGAAGGGCCTGTAAAATTACCCAAAGAAAATGTAATCGACGCCACCCTGATACAACTTCCGGACGGAAAGTGGCGCATGTGGTATAAATGGGACAGCAAATCGCTGTTTGCGGATAGCGACGACCTGTATAGCTGGACAGGTGACGAGGTGCCCGCTATTAGTGATGTACCGCACGAAGGAGCCAAAGTATTCCGTTTTAGAGACCGTTACTGGATGGTTACAGATGAATGGAGGGGAATGGGTGTGTACAGTTCGGACGATCTGTTGAACTGGCACAAACAACCGGGCCATATACTGAACGAACCCAGCAAACGAAAAGACGATTATCCCAGTGGCGCACACGGAGATGTGATTGTAACAGCAGAAAGTGCCTATATTTTTTACTTTACCCACCCGGGCCGCGAATCACACACCAAAGATTACCAGAACGAAATAGGCAACATCCCTTACGAACTACGCCGTTCTTCCATACAAGTAGCCGAACTGGATGTAACAGACGGTGTACTGGTAGTAAAAGACCGGGATAAACCGTTCAGGGTTTATTTAGATACACCTTAAAACTCTGATCCTTATACTCCCCACCTCTAAAAGAGAAACCAAAGAACAGTGAGATAAAAAAACAACTATATTTAGAATCACTGGTTTGATCTTCTCTTTTAGAGGCAATATAATCCGGTTTACAGTAAAATAAGAAAAGCAAACAATTGTATTCAACACAACATCCTGAAATATTTTTTAACAATCTATTCCATTCTTAGGGCTTATTTTGTAAGGAAAAGTTAAGACCTACCGGGAAGGAAGCTGGAATTACGCAACTATTGAAACTACCGGCGCAAGAACCCGTATCAAAACCACTGTCTATACCTTTATTGACGGAGTAGAGAAAACAACAGATGCAACCGAAACGGATACAGCTACCAGCCGTACGGAAAACTATACATATAGTTATTTAAAACAAACCCGGACAACAACTATTTTGTACCATTTTTCGGACAACAGCTCTCACACGATTGACAAAGGTTCAGAAAGCGGTGAAGTTGCAGTTATATTCTCTGCTACATTTGATATAACCACTTTTAGTGCCAGGGGAGGAACAGCAACAGTACAACCCCCTGCTTCGCCCTATATGACCTGGAAAGGTACACAGGTAAATAAAACAATTACCCTATCCGGTTTAAAGCTGGTAAGTTCAGGTACGGTTCCTGGGAAATTTTCCATAAATACTTTAACTGTAACAGCAAAGAATAGGGGAAGTATCGAAGGGGGTTGGCTTAGCTGTCAGGTATACCTGCAAGCCACTACAACAATTGACGGGGAAACTGTAATTGTAAGAAGTACAAACACAGTAACAATATCCCAATCTCAAAATATATTATACCTTAGCTCTGGTTCTATCAACGTAACCCCTTCTTCTTTTTCTTTAGCAGGTGGCGAATCTGCTACAGCACAAATCAATTATACTACTCCTTTTGTTTTTGCATATTCAAGTGGAGAAACAGAAAGGATTTATAGTTTAAGCGATCTGACCATATACTATATCTCCTAAAGATGTATATTGGTTATCTGTAGGTTCTCTTAGTTCCACATCTATTAGTTTTACATGTTATACTACTACTTACCCACCAAGCGGTTATATAGAACTATCTGCTACCTATAAATCTGTTGTTGTTTCGACAACTATACCTATTAAATTAAGAAGATAATCCGTTGACCAACGTAACCCAATACATTTATTAACAAATAAGCTTCAAAAACAGGGCTAAAGTCTGAATCAACGTTAAAAAAATGCGTATTTCTGACCAAAGATACAATTGTTATTTTTCGTACGCAATTGCGCATTATATTTGCAGTATGAAAACAAGACAAACAGATAAAACAAGCGAATAAATACGCAAATGCATTTAAAAGTAAAAATAAAAACAACTATAATCCGATTGAGATGAAAGAGATTATTGAAGATTTAATAAACTGTTTAAAGGAAGAACTTCCCGAATGTAGAACCGTAGAGGTGGATTGGGGTCAGTTAACAGAAAGAAGCCCCCAGGTAGTATTTCCCTGTGTATTGGTAGACCTGGAAAAGATCGGCTATTCTAACCTGGCAAACGGATACCAAATGGCCGAACCGGAAATCAGCCTGGTCGTAGCGGTTCAGACGCCCGGCCAACCGGCTACAGCGGAAGAACAGTTCGAACGGTTTATACTGACAGAGAAGATACACGATATTCTGCAGTATTATACAAACGGCGACTATTCTCCCCTGTTGCGCAAAGAGATACAGAAACTGGAAGGAGGTAAAGGATATCATGGATATAAAATTATCTATCAGACTACTTACCAGGTTGCGTACGACAACGGGTATCTGCGAACCGGAATAGACGAAATTAAACTGAATTTCATATAACAGAACAGTAGTAACCAGAGAAGATAGTTAGTAAAGACACTTTTGCCGTCATGCAGGGAATATATATACAACTATTAAAAAGAGGCCGTGAAACAGATACGGCAACGGACGATCCTTTATCCCTATATACACCCTGTTTTGGCAAAAAAGTCAGGCAAACAGTTCTCTGATTTACTCAACGGAATAATTTCCTTATTACTAAAAACAAGTATCAATTAAAAATTAAAAACAAAAAAGAACATGTTACCACGTGTAAAAATTTCTTATGCCAATGGTGCGTTAGGACAGGTTGAAGCAATGGCAGACGGTTGTCTGGGTTTCCTGGCGGTAGGCGCAATGGCTGTAACAGACGAAAACAACAATGAAGTGTTTAAACTGAACACTCCCTACACTATCCGTAAACTGGCCGGACTGCAGGACCTGGGTGTAACCAAAGAGAACAATCCCAACCTGTACCGCAATGTAAAAGACTTCTATGCAGAAGCCGGGGACGGGGTAGAATTATGGATTATGGCATTTGCCGGAAGTCTTTCGTTCACTAAAGTACTGGATAA
This sequence comes from Tannerellaceae bacterium, assembly GCA_021203545.1. Lineage (GTDB taxonomy): Bacteria > Bacteroidota > Bacteroidia > Bacteroidales > Tannerellaceae > UBA4116. The sequence goes on from JAJQAZ010000092.1 coordinate 29,575, forward strand.
AGACGAAGCATACGCAAAAGCTTTATTACAGGCATCTAACGGTAAAATCCGTGCCCTGATTGCATTTAAAACTCCGAATGCAGATCCGGAAATCAGAAACGGACTGGATAAAGAGATTCCGGAAGCAATGGAAAAAGCACAGGGATTGGGCGAATGGGCTACTGAGGAGTTGCGCACCCCTATCTTTACCCTGATTGAAGGATACGGTTATACCGATGATCCAACGGTTTTACCTGATTTATCCTCTTACAGCCACAACCGGGTAGGGATTGTAATTGGTGATACCGAAGCAGATAGTGCCAATGCCTGTATGGGTATTGTGGCCGGTCGCCTGGCTATCTCGCCGGTACAACGTAAAATCAGCCGTGTAAAAGACGGTGCTTTGACTCCGCAGACTATTTATGTAGGCAGCGAACCGGCAGAGACAGCCGATGTGGAAGCTGTGCATGAAAAAGGCTATATCACCTTCCGCACGTTTGTAGGCAAGAGTGGGTATTTTATTGCTGATGATAACCTGGCTACCGAAGTAGCAGACGATTACCGCTCAATCAGTAACCGGCGGGTGATCGACAAGGCGTACCGCATCGCTTACAATACACTGATCGAAACCCTGAATGATGAGGTGCCTATCACAACCGACGGAACGATTTCGCCTTCCTGGTGTGCCTCCTTACAGGGTGATGTGGAACAGGCCATTATTTCGAATATGACAGCTAACGGAAACCTCGGCAACGACCCGGCGGATACCAACGACACCGGTGTGGAGTGTAAAATCCCTTACGACCAGCCGATTCTTTCGGACTCTAAACTATCCGTTACCCTCCGGGTGAAACCCAACGGATATGCAAAATATATCGATGCGGAATTAGGATTTAAAACAGCTTAATAAAAAATTAAAAGACAATGTTTAACAGCAGACAATACGAATACGCAGACATTACAGTATTCATGGGCGACCGTGATGTAACCGGCTTACGCTCTATCAAATATACAGCAAAACAGGAAAAAGAGACCGTATACGGCAAAGGCAATATGCCGCTTAGTATCCAGAAAGGAAATAAAAGTTTCGAAGGTGAAATCGGCCTTTTACAATCCGAACTGGAAGCACTGACAGAGAGTGGTATCTCACTGCTCGACCTGGAACTGAAAATCGTGGCAACTTACGGTAACCCATCGAACGGGGATACACTGGTGATTGATGAACTGATCGGTGTACAGTTTACCGAAGAAACCAAAGAGATGAAACAGGGAGACAAATTCATGGAAATTACCCTTCCTATTATTTTCCTTAACAAAAGAAAACTACAGTAAAAAACCAAAGTCCCCTCACCTTCCTCAAAGAGGTCGGGAGGGCTTATAAAAAACTAAAAACGATGGCAAAAGAAAGATTAACAGGACAGGCTACAGACAGCCAGATACAAGAGTGGAAAGAACAATACGGAGACGTATTCTGCATTAAAACGGAAGGGCATGTATGCTACCTGCGCAAACCTAACCGCCGTGCGATTTCGTACGCGACAGTAGCGGGCAAAACCGACCCGTTGAAATTCAACGAAACGCTGATGCGTGAGTGTTGGCTGGGCGGTAGTGAAGAGGTTCGCACCAACGACGATATGTTCATGGCAGCATGCGGTGTACTGGATAAAATCATCGAGCTGAAACAGGCCGAACTGGAAAAGCTCTAAAGGCTACCGGTTTAGATGAACGGGAGGACCGGGATGTTGTGCGTAAACTGGACGCACAACTCCGGTACTACCTGCACATCGATCCGGATAGCCTTGATGATATGGAGTGGGGAATGCGCGTAAATGAATTGAAATGGCTTCGTAAAAAAATAATTAATATGTCAACAATCATAGATAGCACCAGCCTCAGTACGCTCAACAACCTGATTCCCGGCTACACTCGTTATGCCGGGATTTTGGAGCGTATAGACAAACAGATGAACAGGACAACGGCAGCCATGCAAACCCTGGGGGATAGTACAGGAAATCTCCAGGCTAAAATGGCTTCGCTAACTGCTACAGAAGAGCTTACCGCACTGGGCAACGCAACCGGCGGTATAGAAGACAAAGGGCTGCAAAGAGTTAAGGATACCATACAACGGGTTAGTAATGGTATAGAAAAGGTTGGCGCTGCGACAACCCATGTTTCAAAGATAGCAGAGAAGGTTACTAAAACAACTCTCCGGATCAACGAGGTTGTAAAGAGGATTATTTACGGAACAAACGATGTAAGATATAATTTTGAACAGATACAATGGGCAGCCGAACCTATTGTACGGATTCTTTCGTCTGTTTTGGAAGTGGTTACTTCCATAACAGAAAAAACAACTGCCGTAAAAGATGAATATGAAAACATTCTGACTACGGTACAAAGCCTGGACGAATCGATTGTTACCCTGACCGGATCGCTCGAACAGGTTTCTACTGTTTCCGGAACTATTAAAACAACACTGGAAACGATTGACACACTTTGTAAGGGATTACACGAAGGAATAGACACGCTGGAAGAGTCGGCCCAAAAAGCCCATACAGCTTTTGGTTCTATCGAAGAGACTGTAAGCCGTATCGGGGCAGGTATGCAAAACCTGACTAATATCACCGGACAATTATCAAACGGTATTCTGCACGTTTCGCAATCGTGTGGGTTACTGACAGCTGCGTTTACACAGGTGAACGATAAAGTAGAAGAGACAGAAGCACAGGATACAGGCAACATCTTCCAGCGCATGTGGGAGAAAGTAAAAGGTGCTCCTGCCGGCATATATGATACAGTAGTGGGAGGTGTGCAAAGCCTTTCGGAAAAAGTAGGAAACGCATGGGACACTTTCAAAACCATGCAGCCGGACGAAATATTACAAAGTGTATGGGATGGAGTTAAAGCCATACCCGGTAATGTATATGATACCGTAGTAGGAGGCGTAAATAGTATGGGGCAATTGTTATCAAATGCCTGGGAAGGAATCAAAAATATCAATCCGGCAGCTGTATTGTCTGACTTGTGGGAGGGTATTCAATCGTTTCCGGCAAACGCGTACGATGTAATACTGGATGCGACAGAGTTTTTCGCAGGCAAAATGAACACTCTCTTTAACCGGGTTGGTTTGCCGGGACCGGTAAACATGATTAAAGATTTTTACAATGCGCTGACAGGAGCAGCAAAAGATGTTCCAACAGATATTCCGGTACAGGCTAATCTGGTAATTATGTTCAGTAATGCAACTACCCCAAAATCTGATATATTCACCACTATCACAGACGGGTTCAATTTCCTGATAGAGAAACTACAGGAAGCATGGAACGCTCTACAGAATATTCCTTTCGGAGAGTATTTTGAAAATCTGTGGAGCGAAGTAAAAACATTTGCCGGTGGGATTTACAACGATATCGTGGCCGGTGCAGGGAATTTCTGGGAAATGCTGCAAAATGCATGGGGAAATATTAAAGATATTGACTTCGGTGGAATATTTGAAAACATCAAAGGAAATGTGTCCGGTTTCATCAAAGGGTTATACAGCGACATTATAATCGGAGCCGGTAACTTCTGGGAGATGCTTCAGGAAGCGTGGGGGAATATCAACTTCGACCCGACAGCACTTTTGGATAAGTTGGTAAACGGATTTAAAGATGTATCCGGAAATATCATTGATCGTGTAACGGGTATTGCCGGGAATATGGGTGAGAAAATAAAAGGAGGCCTGCAAAGCTTTAGCAACCTTAATCCGCTCAAAGCGATAAAGAATTTATTTGGAGGGGTCGAAGAAGCCATTTCCACTATCCGGGATAACATAGCTGGTAGTGTTGGGGACGTCATGGATTCTGTAGGTAAAGTTGTTGATAAAATCAGCGATTTCAAACCGGGAGAAATCATTCAGGATGTACTGGATAATGCATCGGATGCAATATCCGGGATTCGGGATAATATTGCGGGCGGAGTGGAAGAGATCGTCGGCTCAGTAGGGAATGTAATCGATAAAATTACAGATTTCGACATCGAAGAGAAGATCGAAAACATGCTGGAAGGAGCATCAGATGCTATATCCGGTGTACGAAATAACATCGTAGACGGAATAGAAAATATCATCGGATCTGTTGAGGATGTGGTTGATACATTGAGTGAGATAGAACCGGGAGAAACTCTGCAACAGGCATTTCAGGAAGTAAAAAGTTTTTCGTCCGGAATTTACAACGAAGTAATAGAAGGAGCCGAAGAATTCATTGATGCACTTCAGGAAACATGTGAAGCTGTGGGTAGTAACCTATACGACAACACATTGGATGAAACTGAAACATTCTACGACAAAATGGTGGATATGTGGGATGCCATCTGCAGCATCCGTCCGGACAATATTCTTGCGGATACCTGGGAAGAGATCAGTCCTGTACCCAAAGAGATGTACGACAATGCGGTAAATGGTTTACAAAATGCCTATGGAAGTGTAACGGAAGCCTGGGAAGAGATCAAAGCGGCTAAACCGGATAACTTTTTAGAAGATCTTTGGGAAGGGATGAGTTCCGTACCGGTAGCCACTTATGAAAATGCGGTACAACGGATTAATAACGCTTCCGGAAAACTGGAAGGTGCATGGGACGATTTCAAAAACCTGGATACACAGAGTGCTTTCAATAAATTAGGTGAGGCCTGGCAAGAAGTAAAGGCTATCAAACCGGATAATTTCTTTGGCAATATATGGAAATCAACCAAAGCGGTACCTGTTGCAGCTTACGAAAATGCGAAACAGCGTATCAGTAACGCTTCCGGAAAAGTATCCGAAGCATGGGAATATACCAAAACAGCCAGTCCGGAAAGTATTCTTCAAAGAGCAGGCGAAGCAATCAAAGCAACTCCCGGCAAAATACTCACCAATGCGCAGGAAGGTCTTACCAACGCCGCACAGAGTGGAAGCAAAGGGTTGAATATATTGAAAAAGGCACTCCTACCCGTATACGAAACGATCACCGGAGTAGAAAATCCGGCGAACACGAATACCCCGGATTTGGAAACCGGAAGTACCGGAAGTATGGAAACCGGCAACATGGTTGCCGCGATATCATCGGGTTCCGCAGCCTCACGAACCGTAGTATTGAATGTAGGTTCCATGGTGGACAGTATTGTCTTCAACGGGGAGTTTGAAAGCAACCGCGAAGATATGCAACGGGAACTGGAGGACGCGTTAATGAATGTTTTACAAATGGCTTATTCCGCACAATAATGGGAAACAAAATAAAATTCGATTTTAATAAACTCACCTCCGATGTAGGGGTAACGTTGAGAACCGGTGCCAGAAAAATGTTGGATGGCTACACTATACAGGCTGCCAAAGGGTTGGCAGACACCAGTAACAGTTTTCTACCCGGTAAATTATCCGGCACAGCCGGCAATTATCTGGGTAGGGAACTTGTTCACTCGCAAATGCCGATGAATGTGCGAAAGACCGGGGATACACTATGGACAGCTTTCCCTCTGGAACCACTGGTTTCGGTAAGCAGCCGGAATGTGATTGTAAGGCGGAACGTGGCAAAAGCAAAAGAACACGGTACGATCAAAGAACGATGGAGCCAGGACGATTTTGAGGTAACTATACAGGGAATACTGACCCATACCGAAGACAATGTATACCCTTCGGGCGATATAGAAATGATCCTGTCGCTGTTCCGGGAAACAAAAGCAATAGAGGTAGACCAGGCGATGCTGCTTAGTTTCGGGATTAAATTTCTGGCAATCCAGAGTATTAATTCCCCCCATACCAAAGGGATCAACAACCAACAGTTTGAGATCAGAGCGTATAGTGACACCCAGGAGGAACTCCTGATAAATTCATAAGGTCATGTTTGTGCTCGATTTTGAAATAAGTATGGGAAGTTACAAACTACAGTTTGTAGACAGTGTAACGGTAAGGAGAAGTGTAGAGAATCTGGCCGATACAGCCGAGATCATACTCCCCTCCTCCTCTAACAACAGGACGCTGGAAATAGAGGATAAAATCAGTATCGGAGAGTGGGTCGTTATCCGGCTGGGATACAAGGATGAGCAAAACGAATTGCCTGTCGAGTTCCGGGGTTACATTCAGTCGATCACTACCGACGGTGGTGTGATAAAGATTGCATGTGAAGACGAATTATACAATTTCCGCAGGGAACTGACCAATATCGTGCTGGAAGAGGTAACACTGGAACAAATCGTGAAACAGGTAGCCGGCGAAGTTAGTGATTTCGAAGTTTGCTGTGATTACGATTTTACCTACGACCGGTTTACGATTTACGACATGACCGGGCTGGATGTATTAAAAAAGATACAGGAAGAAAGCAATGCAAACATTTACTTCCGGGAAAACACGCTTCATATGCATCCTCACTATGCGGAACAGGGCCAGAAAGTGATATACGATTTCGCTGTCAACATTGAGAAATCCGAACTCACCTACAACGAAAATAAACAACGGAACTATCTGGTAATCGTAGAAGGTACCGATACGGACGGAAAAGTAATTCGTGTGCAGAAAGGGGAAGAAGGCGGCGAAAAAGTAACCATACGGCTGGAAGGCGTTTCGGACATCAGTTCGCTGGAAACACGCGCGGAAGAGGAGTTGAATATGCAGCAGAATGCAGCTTACGAAGGTTCTATCACAGGCTGGCTGGTACCCTATGTGGAACCAACCTGGCTGGCTGAAATACGGGACGAAGAATATCCGTTCAGGGATGGAACTTACTATGTAATATCGGTAGGCACCTATTTTTCATCAAAAGGAGGTGTACGCAAAGTAACATTTGGAAAAAAGATAATATAATGGATAAAAGTTCAAGAATAAAAGACCTGGTACAGGGAATTGCCGGTACCGACAGGAAACGGTACCCATTCAGACTGATGGAAGTGGTTTCGGTAGAAGGAGACTTGTGCCGGGCAAAAATGGAGAGTTTTGAAATACCCGGTATACGGCTCGCCCCTATCATCAACGGATCTGAAAATGGCGTATTGGTAACGCCTTCCAAAGGGAGCATCATTCTGGTTGCAGATGTCTCAAACGGTGAACTACGCGATCTGGTAGCCATTGCCTATACGGAAATTGACTCTATACGGGTGCACAAAGGCGATACAACAATTTACGCGGACAACCAAAGTGTATCTGTAGAAGTGGGCGAAAGCCGGATAGACATAACAGATGGATTGATAGAGATGAATGGAGGAGAAAATAAAGGGCTGATCAAAATAGAGGAGTTAACCACCCAGTTAAAAAATTTGGCAGATGTAGTGAATAATTTTATTTCATCATTTAACTCTCATGTACATCCGGTTACAGCTATTAGTAGTCCTACCGGTATAACGGCAACTCCGGTAACAGACTCTGTTTCTATTGATCAATCCAAATACGAAAACCCTAAAATAACACATTAATGGCAAAGAATATAGGAATATTATTAGACCCGGCAACCGGCGATCTGCAGGTTTCTACCCTGAAAGACGAGGCAGGCAGGATTGCCGAAGGGCTGGAAATAGGATACGTAACCTACCAGAACCAGGCACTGATTCTACAAGCTATCAAAGGAGAAATAAAAGAGTATCCCACACTGGGGGTGGCAATCAATGAAATGATAGCCGACCATGAAACAGTCGGCTGGAAACGGGAGATTCTCCTGCAACTCGAAGCGGACGGGATGAGTGTCCGGGATGTGGAAATTGATTTTGAAAATAAAAACCTCTCTATCGATGCAGAATATAATTAAAAACAGACAAACCCTGGCGGATTTTGCGATACAGGAGTGTGGTACGCTGGAAGCTTTCTTTGAGATTGCGGCCTATAACGGATACGCTGTAACCCACGATCCGGTAGCAGGAGAAACACTTGAATACGACCCGGAATGGGTCATAAAAAAGAAATACAGGAAAAATATCCAACCGGCTACTGCTATTACCGCCAGCGAACGGGAAATAGCTCCGTGGGATGGGATTGGGTATATGGCTGTGGAAATTAACTTTTTTGTAAGCTAAGAACAATATGAGAACAATAGAAGAAATAAAAGAATTGATGGCTACCGACTTTATGAATAACCGGGAGGTAGCCAGGAAGTTTTCCTTTACGGTAGGAGATAATTTCTACGACCATTTCAGTAAAGTATCTATAATCAATATCCTCTTTTACATCTTTGCTTCGGCAACCTGGTTACTGGAAAAATTATTCGAAACTTTCCGGACAGAGGTAAACCGGCAAATAGAAGAGATATTGCCCCACCGTGCCAAATGGTACCGGGATAAAGTACTTCATTTTATGCTGGATATGGATCTGGTACCCGACTCGGATGTATACGATACCAGTGATATGACGGAAGAAGAAATTGAAGAAGCACGCGTAGTAAAACACGCGGTTGCAACCGAGATGAAAGATATGTCTATCCTGCTGATCAAAGTAGCCGGAGAAACTACGGAACAGGAAGAGCTGGAACCTGAACCTGAAGAAGACCCGGACGAGGAAGAAAATAACGACAGCGAAGGAGATGGGGACGAAAACAATGCCGGAGATACCAGCTACGTAGAAGAAGAGGAAGATGATGAGGAGGATAATGAGGAAGCTAATGATACCGGCGACACTCCCAAACGGGTTCCGTTAGATCCGGAAACCGAAAGAAAACTCAAAGAATATATCAACGAGGTAAAAGATGCCGGTGTGCATATACAACTGATTAACAGTGAACCCGACCTCTTTACCTGCAGGCTGGATATCCTCTATAATCCGATCCTGTCAGAACATACGGTAAAAAGTGCGTGCCGGAAGGCAGTAAAAAATTACATTGAAAACTTGCCCTTTAACGGCGAGTATAACAATATGGCTCTACTCAACGTATTGCAACAGGTAGAAGGAGTAAAGATTGCCGCGGTAAAAGAGGTTTGGACCAAAACCGCCGGTACCGCAGAATATAGTGAAGTATCCATGAAAGAGATACCGTATGCAGGCTATTACAAAGCACAAAGAATACAAATTAATATGACTGCATATGAGTAAATACGATATACAACTAAGAAAACTGGGCATGCTGCTGCTTCCTGCTTTCTTACGGAAATCCCTGATGTGTGCTTTTGTATATACAATCGTATCGCCGTTGGAAAATATATATGGGCGGTTTATGAATTTCAGGCTCGAATCTCTTTACCGGATTAAATACAACGGACAGGTATGCTACCTGCGGGCAGTGTTAAACGATCAGTTTGATCCGCTGCAAAGGCGCATTACTATAACTGAAAATCCGGGAGCCAATAATTCGGTCGTTATTGTCCGTGATAAAAATTACAACGAACCCATACCGGCGCGACAACCTGATAAAGTAGAAAAAGTAATGTATCTGCGAGGGGTGGCCGGGAAATATGCTTACGACTTCTGGGTAAATATACCCACGGTACTAAGCGAAACAGAAACAGCAAAATTAAAATCGGTTGTAAACACATATAAGTTAGCATCCAAAAGATTCAACATTAATTATTTACAAAATTAATTTCGCATGAAAACAACAATAGGTAATTTTTTAAACCAGGAACAGAGCTCTTTCCCGCATGACTGCGAACTATATGCCGGTATACAGGAGAATATGTTTCTGGTAGCCATACTGGGAAATATAGCAGGCGATAAAGTCATTTTATATGGTTGCGAACCGTTCGAAGATGGAACCAAACGCAATCCCGGATATGTATTTTTACGAACACATGATCACCCGGAAGGAGAAGTTCTTTTTTGGGAAGGAGATTCCGTATCAAGAGGGATGTACCTCTGCAAACAGGCAGTAGCTGTATCCGTAGAAGAGAAAGAATACCCCGAAGCTTACACCGAACGAACCCTGCGGCCGGGTATCGGCGAGGAGATGTATAAATGGAGTGATTTCCGGGATCTGACCAATGTCATGGACCTGCTCGAACAGTTGAAAGCACATGAAAAACTATCGCAGGAAACATTCGATTCCCTACACTATCAGGACGAAGTTTTACAGGAAAACTTAGAGCAGGCTATTGAGGAGCTGAAAAACCTGTTCTCACACAATCTGAAAATGCATGAAGAGGAAGCAAAAGCGACATTTGATGCACTCCGGCAAAAAGATGCGGATCTGCAACAGGCTATTGAAGAACTGGATAATCAACTCACCGGCAGACTGGATACACACAGTAAGGGGAATACTGAAGAGTTTGAAAGAATAGAGCTGAAAATAGCAAACGAAATCAAAAGTCTGGATCAGCAACTGTCTGGTAACCTGAATGATCATATAGAAGAGAATAAGCAGGAATTTAGTAAGCTAAGCCAGAAAATTAACAACGGGATCGACACGCTGAACCAGGAACTATCCGGTAAACTTAATACGCATACGGAAGAGAATAACCGGAAATTGGAGGAACTGGACCAGAAAGTTGACGATGAAACGGAGAAACTGGATAAGAAACTATCCGGCAATCTCACAGCTCATATAACCGATAACAACAATAAATTCAGCGACCTGGATAGAGATATTGAAAATCTGGATACCAGAATATCCGGTCAAATTAGTATTATTCAGACTAAAGATAAAGAGCAGGATGAATCGTTGAGTAGCTTACAGAATTCGTTGAATTCATTATCTACAGATATCGGCAAAATCACAGACGGTACCCTTATTCCAAAGAAAGCAGAAACAGCTGCAAATCTGGAAACAGCCCGGAAAATAACGCTAACAGGCGACCTGACAGGCGAAACCGCGTTTGACGGTTCGCAAAATGTGAGTATTGAAGCTGCTGTAGTAAGTGCCCCGAAAATAGTAAACAGTAATAAAAACAACGTAAATAACAAAACGTTATCCATCTGGGTAGGTACACAGGCAGACTACAACGCCATTACGACCAAAGATGAAAATACACTTTATAATATTATTTAATCAGAAACAGATATGGCAACAATACAAAGTTTAAAACAGATATTTGAGTGGTTTAAAAAAGGGAAGTATCCCACCGAAGAACACTTTGCAGATACCTTTTTCAGCTTCTGGCATAAAACAGAAGATAAGCTACCGATCGAAGCAGTAGAGGATTTGAATACCCAACTGAACAGCAAATACAATAAAGCAGAAGGAAGGAAACTGGAAGAAAGAATGTCGGGTGCTGAAAACCACCTGAACGAGCATGATACCCACCTGCATGAAGTAGACGATACCCTGACAGCGTATCACTCTGCGTTAGAAGAACACGCCAACCGGTTAAGCAAACACGACGGAGAGTTAGATGACCAGGGAGTACGTCTGGACGGACACGATAAAATACTGGATGAACATGATACCAGAATGGATGAGCATACAGAATGGCTGAAAAGCCATGACGATGGTATCGAAACAATCAACGCGGCATTGATTGCTCATCAGGAAACGTTAAACGAACAGGCCGGTAAACTGGACGGACACGAGGAATGGTTAGATAGCCATGAGACACTTGTGAATATGCATACCGATCAGCTGGAAAAACATGAAGAACACCTGAAAGAGCATGATGAAACATTAGCTGTACACACCACCGAACTCAAACGGCTGAATGGCCATGATAGCGATATCGAAGAAATCCGTACAACACTGGACGAACATACAACAACTCTGGATGAATATGGAGTAACATTAGGGGAACATACAGAGGAACTGGCTAATCATGAAGGAAGAACCGGTATTCTGTAAAATAAAGCAGAAGTTCATGAAAACATATTAAATGAACATACGAATGAATTATCTGATCATGCAGACGAGTTATTAACCCATATGGGTAAAATCAGTACTCTGGAAACAGCAGTAGATAATAATACAAGGGATATCAGTGTACACAATCAAAATCTGGTAGCACATGGGGATACACTGAAAGAGCATGAAGATTTATTAAAGAAGCATACTGATAGGTTAGACGAAATTCAGAGTGAAAATCTGGTTGGTATGGATACAACCCTGAAAGATCATGAGAAACGAATCGGTACTAACGAAACGGATATCAAATCGTTAACAGATAGCAGAGATACCCACAACGGAAGGTTAAATACAATAGAACAAGTACATATTCCTGCACTAAAAGAGACAGATGAACGTCAGGAGTTAGTTCTTGTCTACCACGAAGATAGAATCAACAACACAGAACAAACGATTGTAACTATCTGGGAACAAAATCTGGACGGACGTTTAACAACTGCGGAAGATATAGCCGCACACCATGCAGAAATTCTTGCAGAACACACCGCTGAATTATCCGGACATTCCGGAACACTGGAGGCGTATGAGGAAGTATTAAAGGATCATACTGATAAATTAAAAGAAATTCAGAGTGAAAACCTGGTTAGTATGAATGCAACGCTGAAAGATCATGGAACACGAATCGGTACTAACGAAACGGACATCAAATCATTAAAAGATAGCAGAGATACCCACAATGGAAAGTTAAACACAATAGAACAACGTTTGGACGGACATGATGATATTCTTGAAGAATATGCCGGACGTATAACAGCAAATGAAAAGAATATCAGTACCCTGCAAGGACAAAATTTAAACAGTCGTTTAGCAAGTGCGGAAGGAACAATCAATGAACATACAACCCGTATTACAAACAATGAAAAAGATATTCAAAATCTTCAAAAAACAGATTCCGATATACAGGAATATCTGGATAACATTGATTGGGACGACCTGGGAGGTATCAAAGAAACGGTTTCTTCCGGTTCAGGAAATGCGGTAACAGATCTTTCCGTATCATCAGACGGTAAAGTACTTACCTACACCAAAGGAAGTTCCTATCTATTATCTACAGGTACAGCTACCAGCGCAACCAAACTGGCAACAGCAAGAACCATCGGGTTATCAGGAGTAACAGCCACAGCACAAAGTTTTGACGGAACAGG
>JAJQAZ010000092.1:42548-92466 GCA_021203545.1 Tannerellaceae bacterium
TATCGGGAGTAACAGCTACAGCACAAAGTTTTAATGGAGAGGCAAATATTACTATTCCGATCACAAATGTACCGGGTACGTTAGTAACAGGAACGGTGCCGGCAGCTGCTACTGCTACCACCGCAACTACCGCGACATCAGCTACAAGTGCTACTAAGCTGGCCACAGCAAGAACAATCGGAGTATCGGGAGTAACAGCTACAGCGCAAAGTTTTGACGGAACGGGTAATATTACCATTCCCATAACAAATGTGCCGGGAGCATTAGTAACAGGAATTGTACCGGCAGCAACAAATGCAACGAGTGCAACAAAAGCAACCAGTTCTTCCCTAATTACCAACAGCCGGGATGGTGCTACCAACCTCTCTGTATGGGTAGGAACACAGGCACAGTACGATGCAATAGCCACCAAAAACAATAATACAATTTATAACATAATCTAAAAATAAACAGTAAAAATATGATTAACGTAAAAGATCAACAAGTACAAAACATTTTAGTAGGTGACCGCCCGGTCATTGCAGTATACAAAGATAATGTTCAGATATATCCGAACATTACCAACCGGGCCTATAGCTATGCCTATTCCAGAGCCTACTCTTTCAATCCATATCAAGTAGAAAACAAATAAAAAAGATAAAACAATGACAAAAAGCGAATTAAAAAAATTATCAGAAGAAACATTCTTCGACAACAGCAAAGGCGGAATTACCCCCGAAGCACACCGGGAGTTTAATAATAGTTTAATAGATTCAATGCAACTCATCGGTGAAATAGAACAAAACTGGATAAAGTGTGAATTTGTAGATTCCCATTATTCTAACATGTATTGGAGTGTGAATGGTAATTCTCTTATTTTAAATGGATATGTTGAATGTTCAAACGAAAATCCGATACTATCTATTTATAATATCCCAAATGAATATATCAATCGGATAAAGAAAAATTTCTCTGTTCAGGCAGAAGTAGAGATAAACGGAGACCATTCATCTTGCGTGGCAAGCATTGGTGTAAACAATAATACATTGAATATATCACTTGGATATATGGAGTGCTACTCAAATAGAACGATCAATCTTATATTTGCTAATTTAATTTTTGATGTAGAAAATAAAACTTTATCATGGGCTGCAGGAAATATAGAAGGCAATTTTAGAGATATCACATATGGAGCTGGTAAATTTGTTACAGCAGGTGGTGCTATGACTACTTATGCCAAATATGCTATATCTATAGATGGTGTTAACTGGACAATAGGAGATATAGGTTTTGGTTTTAGTAGCATCATATATGGAAATAGTAAATTTGTTGCAGTTTGCAGTACCGGTAATGATACTGGTAAATATGGCATATCTATAGATGGTATTAACTGGACAATAGGAGACATAGGAACCAATCTTAGCAGTATCGTATATGGAAATGGTAGATTTGTGGCTATTGGTGTTAGTGGTAATACTAAATGTGGTGTATCCAATGACGGTATTAACTGGACTCAAGGAACCATTGGATCACCTTATTACGCTATCACATATGGTAATGGTAAATTTATTGCTGTTAGTAGTAGCCATACCCAATATAGTATATCTACAGACGGTATTAACTGGGTTACAGGGAACATTGGAGTAGCCTTAAACTCCATTGCATATGGCAACGGAAAGTTTGTAGGAATAAGTCGTAATGGTGGATATGCTATATCAACAGATGGTATTAGCTGGAATACTGGTAACATAGGAGTAGTACAACTTAATACCATTACATACGGTAACGGAAAGTTTGTGGCTGTAGGTAATGATAACTATGCTATTTTAACAGTATAATCCTAGGACATAAAAAAGGATATTAATCCTAATATAAACCAAAAAAGTGTAAGAGCAAATGCTCTTACACTTTTATTTGTGAAGGACTCTTCACCCAATTCACAAGTTTCTCATTCGTTAAAGCCGTGGTCGTTTGACGTTTGTTATACTTATTACTTCTTTAAGATTTTCCAACACAAAGGAACAATTAATGTAAGGAAAGAGTTGAACAATATTTGTCTATATTAGACTTTTAATAGTCTAAATTACTAAAAATAAATCTTTTTTATTTAGTAAAAATGTTGTAATAAAATTTCTTACATTTGTGGCAAATATTGCAGGAATGGAAAAAAGAACAACAGAAAGAAGGAAAAGACGTAGTTATCACGGGAGAGCGATACGGGATATGAGAGAGTCTTTAAACCTTAGCCAGGAAGGATTAGGTTCGTAGGTAAACATGTCGCAAAAACAGATATCCCGCCTGGAAAGCAGAGATGAAATAGATCCTGAGATATTGCAAAAGATTGCACTGGCTCTTAAATACCTGTTGAGATACTGGAAAACTATAATCCGGAAGACAGAATAAAAAGCCTGATCCAGAATAACGATAATACAAATATTACAAATTGTCATAACATCAGTGCAGAAGAACAGACGCAGCGGTTTGAATACGACAATGATCCCAACCTACTCAACATGTTTGAACGTATGATGAAGTGCAAAGACGATAAAATTGAAGAATTATTAAAAACAATTGCTGAAAAAGACCGACTCATTTACCAAAAGGATTTTGAAATACAGTTGCTACAAAACAGACTCCAGGGATAGATTAGCAATTAAATTATTAACCATACATTCTTTTTTCCTTAGTATCACTTTCTTCCTTTATATCTACCGGATTTCATACACAAATCCGGATTAACAGGCATAAAAAAGGTTCTATCTTAACAATAGAACCTTTTTATCAATACCTTAATCTTTTGTGACCCCGGTGGGGCTCGAACCCACGACCCAATGATTAAGAGTCATTTGCTCTACCAGCTGAGCTACGGAGTCAGTACTTGTTTGCGGCGGCAAAGATAGCCGATTATTTTTTTCTCTGCAAGAGATTTTAATTTATTTTCTCCTGCTTTCCTTTATTCAAAGTCGTAAATATCGGACGGTGTTGTACGTTTCAGGGCGGTCAGATTGATATCTTTTCCTACACGGATACCTTCCTGAAACAAACGGATGTCTACTGTTTTATAAGCCAATTCAGGATGATTATTATCACGGCTCAGGTGACAGAGCCATACATTTTTTAAATGGGGCTGGTAATGTGTGGCCAGCAATTCGGCAGCCTCCCGGTTACTTAAATGTCCTGTCGAACTTGCTACCCGCTCCTTCAGGAAATGAGGATAGGAACCAAAACGAAGCATCTCTTCATCGTAATTAGCCTCGAGCACCAAATGGTTTGCCAGAGCCATGTATTTGCGGACCGTATCAGTTACATGCCCCACATCGGTAATCAATGTAAATTTATGCCTGCCAAACTGTATATAATATCCAACATTATCCGAACTATCATGAGGCACTTCGAAAGCTGTAATCAAAAAATCCCGAATTGTAAAAGGTATCTCCTTCTGTATAATACGTTGCGAAGCATTCAGTTTATCCTCTACATACCGGCTCCGGTTGATACCCATATGGACAGTCTCGGTAGCATAAACCGGAATGGCACAACGTTCGCCCAGGCAACCTACCGTTTTAATATGGTCGGCATGGTCGTGCGTAATCAGGACGGCCATAATACGTGACAAATCAATGGAACGGTCTTTCAATACCTTCCGGATGGTGCGCAGCCCAATCCCGGCATCAATCAGCATGCCATAATCCGGCGTACCAAGGTAATAACAGTTGCCACTGCTTCCACTGGCTAAGCTAAAAAATGAGACTTTCATACAAATAAATATTTCAAAATGCAGGTATGTTATTTATTACAAAAATATCCTATCGCATTAACAACGGTAGGAGTCGGGGATCGTCACCTCCCCTATCAGGGAACAATTCATATGTCCCTTTACCTCTTCGGGCGACATTTTATGCCCAAACAGGAACATCAACTTAGTTACCGCGCTTTCGGTTGTACTATCATATCCGCTAATCACTCCTACTTCCAGCAGTTTGTGTCCTGTACCATAACGGTGCATTTCCACACTTCCGGCACTACACTGGGTAACATCCACAATTACAATACCACGGTCTACCGCCTCTTTCAACTGATTGATAAACCAATCAAAACCGGGCGCATTCCCACTACCAAACGTTTCCATTACCACACCTTTCAAGCCCGGAATATTCAGGATACTCTCTACCACATGAGGAGATATACCCGGGAAGATCTTCAGGATCGCAATATTACAATCCAGAAGGTAATGAGGTTTCAACGGTTTTCGTGAAACCGGATGATAGATTTGTGCCGCATCATATTTAATATGAATACCCGCATGTGCCAATGTAGGATAATTATAGGACCGGAACGCGTTGAAATGGTCGGCATTGATTTTCCTTGTCCGGTTACCACGAAGCAACTCATTTTCAAAGAAAATACAAACTTCCGGTACAATAGGCAGTCCGTTCTCTTTGGCTGCTGCAATTTCAATCGCAGTAATCAGGTTTTCCTTTCCATCCGTCCGCAGCATACCGATAGGTAACTGCGAACCTGTCAGGATTACCGGTTTACCCAGATTCTCCAGCATAAAACTAAGAGCCGAAGCCGTATACGACATCGTATCCGTACCATGTAGTATCACAAAACCGTCGTATAAATGATAATTATCTGCAATAATCTTCACTAACTCCTTCCAGCAATCCGGCCCCATTTCCGAGGAGTCCATAGGCGGGTCAAACTGCAGGGATGATACATTATGCCCCAGTTTTTTCAATTCAGGCATATTGTCTTTCAAATGCTCAAAATTGAACGATTCCAGTACGCCTGTCTCCGGGTTTTCGATCATACCAATAGTTCCTCCTGCATAAATCAGCAGAATGGAAGCCTTTTCCTGGTTAGTCGATGTATATATTGTCATGATTTGCAAAGTTAATAAATTATTCTTCACCCTTTAGTACGGGAACACTTATATGATATTTTACAGCCACAATACGTACCAAAATAACAGATGCAGCCGAAATAAACTGTAAAAATGCCGGAGGTAAATTAGTCTTTAAACAGATATAATAAACAACTCCCCCGAACACACAGGCCAGTGCATAAATATCTTTCCGGAACACCAAAGGTTCTTCATTGATAATGATATCTCGTATCATACCCCCAAACGAACCGGTTATGGTACCCATTACAATAGCTACCCACATGGGAAAACCAAACTCAAGTGTTTTGGCAATTCCTACAACAACAAATAAACCCAAACCAATAGCATCAAAAATAAAAAATGTATTATTAAGTTTGATCAGATGTTTCCTGAATATTATTACATAGACCAGTGCCAGACCCGAAACAACAAAATAAGACGGTTCTTTCATCCAGAAAGGGGTAGTATTCAGAAGCATATCCCGTATGGTACCTCCTCCCACAGCAGTAACCAACCCGACCACATATGCCCCAAACCAATCAAATTGTTTGGCAGAAGCCAGCCGGATACCACTTATTGCAAAGGCAAAGGTTCCAACATAGACACAAATCGATATAAAATCTATCATTTTGTTTTTCTACAAAAATAAGAAGAAGTATCGGGTTTTCACAGGGAGCACCGGCCATTTTAAGATTTATAAAAGTTATAAAAGATAGATTTTATCAATCCTACAGAATTTTTCATGCCGGAATTTCGTTATTATAGCAAAGAATGTTGTAAACTAAACCAATAGTATGATGTTATAATTATGTATGTTTATAATCTGTTTTGAAATAAAAATAATAGTATGATGCAGAATTTCATTATTACTTTACTAACCCTACTTGTGTTTTTACCGGTTTGGGGACAGAATTTCCCTACAGTCGAGCCAAGAAATTATACTTCAGATAGTACTATTATACTTCCTCAACGTCCCTGGCAGGCTGTTGCGGAAGTAATAGGGACTAATATATTCGTGTGGAGTTTTAACAGATTTGTAACCAACGAGGATTTTGCGCAGATCAATGGCAAAACAATCAAAAAGAACTTCAAAACCGGTCCGGTCTGGGATACAGATGCTTTCGATACCAATCTGGTAGCACACCCCTACCACGGTTCACTCTATTTCAATGCAGCCCGTAGTAACGGACTCAATTTCTGGCAATCAGCGCCGTTCACATTGGGAGGAAGCCTGATGTGGGAGTTTTTTATGGAAAACGAACCCCCTTCTACTAACGATTTAATTGCAACTACCTTCGGAGGTATTGCGCTGGGAGAAATCACCTTCCGTCTTTCCGATATTTTCCTGGACGACCGCACAACCGGAAAAGAACGGATCGGACGCGAAGTATTGGCCGGAGTCATATCGCCGGTACGGGCAGTCACCCGGATCATCAACGGCGATGCATGGAAAAAAAGCAGAAACAAAGGCCGGGTATTCAACGATGTACCCATCACTTTTATCCTGAACCTCGGAGCACGTTACCTATATGAACAGGAAGACACCAAAGACCACGAAACCAGTCTGAATCTCTCTTTCCGTCTCAATTATGGAAATCCATACGGAGATGATTTTTACTCGCCCTACGAATGGTTCCAGTTAAAAGGAGGATTCGATTTCTTTTCCGACCAGCCACTCATCACACAAGCCAATGCGATTGGTGTTCTATGGGGCAAAGCGGTATGGAGTAAAGACACACGTGCCCTGACCGCCGGTATTTTCCAGCATTTCGACTATTATAACTCACAGATAAAAGGAAAAGATGATGAAGTAGTTTATCCGTTCCGTATCTCGCAGGTAGCAGCCGTAGGAGGAGGTGCTTTATACAATAAAGTTTCCGAAGAAGACAATGTGGATGTATATGCCGAATTATATGCCAACGGGATCATTTTAGGAGCCAGCCAGACCGACCATTTTTTGTAGACGAAAGGGATTACAATCTGGGTAGCGGATACAGTATCAAGTTATTTACAGGCCTTACCTACAAAAAACACTGGAGTTTCCTGTTGAATCTTGAAAACTACCATATCTTCACCTGGAAAGGATATGATTATAGTCTGGATCTGGCCAATATGCCCAAAGAAGAGTTTGAGAAACTGAATACACAGGGAGATGCCGGACATGCCCGTCTGACAGCTTTCAGCACTCAGTTCATGTATAACTCCCCGAAACGGTGGAACATTACACTGACCAACCGTTACTTTCTACGTCGCAGCCATTACAAACATCCCGAATTTTCAGACGTAACCACCTCCACCTCCGATGTAACATTAAGTTTTGGAGTAAGAATATGAGGGGAATAAAAAATGAAAGAATAAAACGTATTTATTCCCGCACTTGAGAGCTTGTATAAAACATCTCCTTGTTCTTTTTTGGACGGAGGGGATTTGTAATCCCCGACAAACGAGTATGAGGATCTGTGATCCGATAAACAAATAAATACCGAATAAACTAAAACTTAACATGTATTAAAACGGACTACAAATCCGTAGTTCCATTAGTCGGGGATAACATATCCCCTCCGTCCATCAAAAAATGTACTATTGTTCGGCATAGCGTCCTCGCTATGTCGCGGGCCTAAGAAAAAAAGAAATAAAATATAATTTGTTCCCCAACTTGATCGCAGGGCTGTTAAATTCTCCGTTTATTTTTAATATAAAAAACATGCCGGGTTCCCGCACTTGATGCGGGATCGCATATGGAACATCCCGGTTTATCGGGAAAAACGAACGGTTTGCAATAAATTAAAAATAGGACTACCACCTGTAAATAGGCGATCCCGGATCAAGTTGAGGATGGATCAGGAAAAAGGTCTGCTTCTTAATTTTTCATTCTTCACTTTTCATTTTTCATTTCGAAGACGTCTTTTCGATCTCGCGGAGGTTTTCCATTTTCTTGCGTTGCATGAATTCGTAAATGCCTTCAAGGTGTTCTATCACTTTGCCGCCTCCGAATTCATATACTTTGGTAACCAAACCATCCAGAAAATCACGATCATGGGATACAACGACCAGTGTACCGTCAAAATCCTGTAATGCCTGCTTCAGAATATCCTTGGTTTTCATATCCAAATGGTTGGTCGGCTCATCGAGGATCAATAGGTTCACCGGTTCCAGCAATAGTTTGATCATCGCCAGACGGGTACGTTCACCACCGGAAAGCACCTTCACCTTCTTGGTTGAATTTTCGCCTCCAAACATAAACGCGCCTAACAAATCTTTGATCTTATTCCGGATATCCCCTTTCGCCACATCATCAATAGTCTGGAACACCGTCAGGTTCTCATCCAATAGCGAAGCCTGGTTCTGGGCAAAGTAACCGATCATCACATTATGCCCGATAGTCAGCGTACCGGCGTGCTCAATCTCTTTCATAATGCACTTCACCAGGGTAGATTTACCTTCACCGTTCCTGCCCACAAAAGCAATCTTATCACCCCGTTCAATGGTTAGGTTTGCATTAATAAACACCTGTTTATCCCCATAACTTTTAGATACCCCTTCTATCATTACCGGATAATTACCCGAACGGGGAGCCGGTGGGAATTTCAGGCGCAGTGCCGAAGTATCCTCTTCGTCTACTTCCAGGATATCCAGCTTTTCAAGCATCTTCACCCGGCTTTGCACCTGCAGGGTTTTAGAATAAGTACCTTTAAAACGTTCGATAAACTCTTTAGTCTCCGCAATCATTTTCTGCTGTTCATCGTAAGCCTTTTGCTGGTGTTCGCGGCGTTCTTTCCGGAGTTGCAGATAGGTACTATAATTCACTTTATAATCATACACACGCCCCATAGTAACTTCAATCGTTCGCGTTGTAATGCGGTCTACAAACGCCCGGTCGTGACTGATAACCACAACAGCCTGTCCGTTATCAATCAGGAAATCTTCCAGCCATTGGATAGATTCAATATCCAGGTGGTTGGTCGGCTCATCCAGCAACAAAACATCCGGCTTCTTCAACAATAGCTTTGCCAGTTCAATACGCATACGCCAGCCACCGCTGAACTCGCTGGTCTGGCGATGAAAATCATCCCGCTTAAACCCCAATCCCAACAGCGTTTTCTCAATATCCGCATCGTAATTGATCTCTTCAATGGAATAAAACTTTTCACTCAGGGTAGATACCTGCTCAATCAAAGCGTAATACTCTTCCGAGTCATAATCCGTACGGGTTTCCAACTGTTTATTGATCGCTTCGATCTCTGCCTCCATCGCATGCAGATGCGCAAAAGCCTGCGCTGTTTCTTCAAAAACAGTGCGGCCATCCTCCGTCATCAGGTGCTGAGGCAAATAAGCAATCACCGTATCTTTAGGAGCAGACACTTTACCACGGGTAGCCTCCCGCACGCCTGCCAGTATTTTCAAAAGCGTAGACTTTCCTGCCCCATTTTTACCCATCAGGGCAATCCGGTCCTTCTCATTAATCACAAAAGATATATCAGAAAATAGCGCACTCCCGCCAAATTCCACCGTTAATCCATCAACTGAAATCATTATTTCTGAGTAGTTAGTAGTTGGTAGTTAGTAGTTAGTAGTTGGTAGATATTTTATCTATTACAAAGCAGAACTGCTATTCTATTGGTTCTATTAGTTCTTTTTCTACTAACTACCAGCTACCAACTACTAACTACCTCAAAAAATTAATAAATCTCTTTCGCCACCTTATACACACTATCGGTAGCCAGTAAAGTATAAAAATGCAGACTCGGTACTCCGTGGCCAATCAGGTCTTTACACTGTTCGATACACCACTCAACGCCCACAGCTTTAGCCTCGTCGTCTGTTTTGCAATTTCTCAATTCCGTAGCTAAGGGTTCCGGAATATCCGAACGGAATATTTTTGGAAGCACAGTCAGCTGGTTTTTCAACATAATCGGTTTAATACCCGGAATAATCGGTACAGTAATACCTTCCGCCCGGCACCGGTCCACAAACGAATAATACTTTTCGTTATCAAAAAACATCTGCGTTACCAGATAGTCCGCACCGTTCTTCACCTTCTCTTTCAGATAATAAATATCCGAGTCCAGGTTTGGAGCCTCCTCGTGTTTCTCGGGATAGCAGGCCATACCATACGAAAAAGGTGTCTCATTCGCTTCAAAAGCCGAACCGTCCAGGGCAACCCCTCTATTAAAATTATTTACCTGGTCCTGCAATCCGGTTGCATAATCGTGGAAAAGAGACGGGTCCTGATTCGGGTCCAGTGTCTTCACATCCCCACGCAGCAACAACAGGTCGTGTACTCCCAAAAAGTTAAGATCTATCAATGCATACTCCGTCTCCTCCTTTGTAAATCCTTTACATATAATATGAGGAACAGCCGTAATCCCATACTTATTCTGTATAGCAGAGGCAATCGCTACCGACCCGGGACGTTTCCGGATATTCACTTTCTGGAAAGTTCCGTCGGGCAGCGTTTTATAAATCCATTCGCTATGATGCGAGGTAATATTGATATACTTCGGATCAAACTCACGCAGTTTATCAATAATCTTATACACCCGCTGTATACTATTCCCCTTCACAGGAGGCAGAATTTCAAAAGAAAAAGCAGTCTGTTTGCTATTGTTTATTAAATCTATAACGCGCATTATCTTAAAAGTTTGGTAGTTAGTAGTTAGTAGTTGGTAGTTGGTAGAAAAACAATTAAAAATTCTACTAACTACTAACTACTAACTACTAACTACTAACTACTTTTTATTCCATTCTTTTTTCCGTGCAAATGTAGCAATAATAGGGCAAAATAGTTTATTTTTGCAAGCATAATCTTATAACGACGAATCCATATGGAAAATATTAATTGGTCTGAACTAACATTTGGTTACATGAAAACAGACTACAATGTTAGGTGTTATTATCGTAATGGAAAATGGGGAGAGTTGGAAGTAAGTTCGTCAGAAATACTGAACCTACACATGGCTGCCACCTGTTTGCATTACGGGCAGGAATCGTTTGAAGGCCTGAAAGCCTTCCGTGGAAAAGACGGTCAGGTCCGCGTTTTCCGCATGGATGAAAATGCGAAACGTATGCAATCTTCCAGCCGGGGTATACTTATGGCAGAACTCCCGGTTGAAAAATTCGAAGAAGCCGTCCGCAAAGTCGTCCGCCTGAATGAACGTTTCGTTCCACCTTATGAAAGTGGTTCATCTTTATACATTCGTCCGTTACTGATCGGTACAGGTGCCCAGGTTGGTGTTAAACCTGCCGATGAATATATGTTCCTTGTTTTTGTAACCCCGGTAGGCCCTTATTTTAAAACAGGATTCCAACCGGTTCCGGTCTGCATCATGAGAGATTATGACAGAGCAGCTCCGCATGGTACCGGCACCATTAAAGTAGGGGGCAATTATGCGGCCAGCCTCGTAGCCGGTGAAAAAGCAAAACAGGCCGGTTACAACGCAGTATTATACCTGGACCCCAAAGAAAAAAAATATATCGACGAATGTGGCCCGGCCAATTTCTTTGGAATCCGGGGAAATAGCTATATTACGCCGGCGTCTAACTCCATACTCCCCTCTACCACCAACAAAAGCCTCATGCAATTTGCTGAAGATATGGGGCTGACAGTAGAGCGCCGTCCTATTCCCGTAGAAGAATTATCAACTTTTGAAGAAACCGGCGAATGCGGTACAGCGGCGGTAATTACTCCTATTTCAAAGATAGACGACCTGGATGTAAATAAATCCTACGTCTATGCAACCGACGGCAAACCAGGCCCGGTTTGCGAAAAGCTATACAACAAACTGAGAGGTATCCAGTACGGCGACGAACCCGACCCATACGGCTGGGTACAGATAATCGAATAAACATTTTACCTATAAAAAGACGGTGTAGCAGAAATGTTACACCGTTTTTTGTTTATTCTATTTTTAGCCTTATGTTCTTCTGTCTTTAAATTTCCAGTAAACTTTTCACTTCTGAAATAATATTCAACGGATGATCCCGAAGCAAGATTTCTCCTTCCGGCGAAAGCAGGAACAGGGTAGGTACACCATCCAATGCATAGGAAGTCATCACCGATATATTGTTCCCCTGATTTTTATCAATCAGTTGAAGCCACTGCAAATTATCCTCTTCAATAGCTTTGTGCCAATTCTCTTCTACTGTTTTATGGCAGGCAATACCCAGCATCACCAGATTTTCATTATCCTTTATCTCATTATACAATTCCACCAGATGAGGAGACGACATGCGGCACGGTCCACACCACGATCCCCAAAAATCAATAAGCACATACTGTCCCCGGAAATCCGAAAGTTTAACCCGGTCGCCTCCCAGCGAAGGCAAATCAAAATCAGGCGCAATTCCTCCTACTGATGTCGCCCGGATACCATCTATTACACGGCGGATCTCCCTCCCGGCCGGCGAAGATTGCACTTCGGGAGTCAAATTAAGAAACCGGGCTTCATAGACATCCAAATCTTCCTGCAGATCATAATCGTATCGCATCAATTGTGCCGAATAAGCCATATCCGGATTTTTAATAACAAACTCCGCTTCCAACGGATACATTTGCCTCAATATTTCATTTGATTCATTAAGTAACCTTATTCCCTCCTGCCGGGAATCCCCACCCTCCTGGTCAAACATCTTCAACCCTTTTGATTGTACTGCAAGTCCTTCATACATAATCCGGTTAATTTCCTGCATATCCGGATGATCATACACTCCTCCCTCTTTAATAAGATAACGCCAGCCGCCATCACCATCTTCTACACTTCCTGTTAGTTTAATCCGGGCATATCCCTCCAGAAACAGAAAACAATTGGTCCGGTTGATATGCAGATCATCCATAGTGAACGGACTGTATTCATTAAAACGAAACAGATAAACCATCCGGTCTTTTTCGTTGGTCGAAATCTCAAACTGATTTTCTACCTTCACCGTCACACTATCCAAAACAATTGTTTGAGAAGTTTCCGGATCAAGCGTAATCAAAACGATCTTATCTCCAGGCTTTACACCTTTTACATCTCCGGATAGTACATTTACTTTCTCAGCCGTATTACAGGCAAACAGACAGAGTAGGGATAAAAAAAGAAGTGTAGTATATTTCATACCTTATTAATTAAATAGTTATAAATGACAAATTTACCTTTTTCCCGCAAATATCAATCCTATTATACATATATTTTTTATATAGTCTTTTCCAACGTATCTTTGTATAAAAAAACGATAGATTGAAAGGAAATGAAAGAAAACAAATACGACAATAAACGGTTTTTCGAACAGTACAGCCGTATGCCACGTTCGGTAGAAGGACTGAAAGGAGCCGGTGAATGGCAGTAGAAGATTATGAATATCCTGTAAACAATTTCGACATCGTAATCAGCTCATTAACGTTTCATTATCTAAAACATTTTGAAGACATTTGCAACAAAATATACCGGACACTCACACCGGAAGGCTGTTTTGTTTTTTCGGTAGAACACCCTATATTCACAGCTTACGGAAACCAGGATTGGTACTACGATGAGAAAGGGAACCGCTTACACTGGCCGGTAGACCGTTATTTTACGGAAGGAGAACGAAAAGCGGTTTTTCTGGGTGAAGAAATAGTCAAATACCACAAAACAGTAACCAGTTATCTGAATAGTTTATTACAGGCCGGATTCCATATCACCGGAATTGTAGAACCCCAACCGGATCCAACCCTGCTGGATACGATTCCCGGTATGCACGACGAATTACGCCGGCCCATGATGTTACTGGTTTCTGCCAGAAAAAAAGAATAAACCTCTTTTCCTTTTATTTTTTATCTTTGTATCACATCCTGAAAATCAGGTTTGAATTATATCAACGAACACTAACTCTTTTTCTTCATTATCATGCTAATAACAACCCCTCGAACTTTTTCCGAGAAAGGAAAATATGGTTTTGGAATTTTTTTATCCGCCCTTGGATTGTTCTTTATTGATTTGTTACTGAATGTTATCCGTTCAGGAATCGCAAAAGATATGGACTTTTTATCCTGGCTCTACTACATTCCCACAATATTAGGGCAGTCATTCATTTTTGCAACTATTTTCTTCCTGGTAGGCTTTCTGCCCTTTTCGCTGCTCTTCAAAGATTACAGAAAAGCGGGTATTATTTTTATAACACTGCTTACTGCTGCACAGATTCTATTAATACTCAATACATTTGTATTCAGTTTATACAAGTTCCACCTGAACGGTTTTATATTTAACATGATAATAACAGGAGGAAAAGAAATTTTCGAATTCGGCACATGGATTTATATTAAATTTATTGGACTCATCTTCATTGTTGGAGTACTACCGTTTATTATTACTCATTTCATCAGCCGGAGAATTTATGCAAAATTCACCGGGAAAAGAATTATATGGATTTGCTCCATATTACTGGTATGTGTTGTTTATTCTCATCTTGCACATGCAGTAGCTGCAGCAACCAAACATTCCGGTATACGTAAGTGTGCACTTGCTATTCCCTACTTTTTCCCTCTCACTGCCAATACAATGCTTTTCAAAATGGGAATTCAGGAAAGGGAAAACATTGATAACATGGTATATAACCAACTTTCTTCTGATATACAATACCCTATTTCACCCATTATAGCAGACGATAATAAAACCCCAGGTCACAACATTGTTTACATCTTGCTGGACTCGTGGAATCCTTCTACTTTCGAGCCGGAATGCATGCCTAATATGTATAATTTTGCTCAAAAAGGCTCATATATTCAATGAGCATTACAGTTCGGCCAGTGGCACACAGGGAAGTGTATTTGGTCTGTTTTTCGGACTTTCTTTCACCTACGAAAAAGAATTCAGCATCTCCAAAATGTCACCTCTTTTTCTCGACCGGTTGATTGATCTGGAATATAACATACAAACTTTCCCAAGTGCAAATTTTCTGAGTCCACCCTTCAATGAAATGATCTTTCGTAGGGTACCCGGAATTATGACTAACGCAGTAGGAAAAGATTCCTTTGAAAGAGACCTTTACATTACAAAAGAACACAACAAATATATAGAAAACTACAATAGTGATAAACCCTTTTTCACTTTCATATTCTATGATTTGCTACATGCCATGAATATTTCACAAGAATACCATAAATTCAAACCATCATGGGAAGCTGCTGATTATCTGGCATTAAATAACGATTTGGATCCGACACTCTTCTTTAATCTCTATAAGAACTGTGCTGTTCAGGTAGATTTAATGGTTAGCAGCGTAATAAACACATTAGAAGCAAAAGGCTTATTGGAAAACACAGTGATTGTTATTACTGGCGACCATGGACAAGAGTTTAATGAAAACAAAAAAAATTATTGGGGACATAATGGAAACTTTAGTCGCTGGCAAATACAGGTTCCTTTTATTTTCTACTATCCCGGACTCGAGGAAGAAGGAAAAGAGTTTTCACATATGACTACCCATTATGATATTGCGCCCACTATCATGTCACAATTTTTGGGTATCGAAAATCCGGCATCCGATTATAGTTCAGGACACTCTGTTTATGACAGTACAACCCGTTACCCGCACCCTGTGGGAGATCATATAAACTATGGATTTATTTTTGAGGATATGATTGTAAGAACAAATCATTTCGGAACACTGGAAATTACTGACCGGAATTTAAATTTGTTGAAACCAAATGCATTAAAGCCAAGTGATATTCATGAGGCCCTTACTATCAAAAACAGATTTTACAAATAATAAAAAAGAGGATGTGGCCGTCGGGTCACATCCTCATACGAAATAAATATACACACACAATAAATTATAGAAATATAATAATCTTATTCTTCGTCAAAGGGGGTAATTAGATAATTTCCTGTATATCTGTGTAAAGCGGATCGTTTGAATAGCCAGGTCACGGGCCGCGTCATCATACTCTCCACTCTGTTCCAGGCGGAGTCTTAAAAACTCATAATCACCGGTACCCTCTATAGCAATTTGTAGCAATTCACCATCAGCCGAAATTTCGTATGGAGCAGTTTTACCACCAAAAGAAGATTCAAAAGCCCAGGGCTCCACATACAGCAGATTATCTCTTACATGGAAAGCCGGAAAAAAATCATACCGGGATTCCAGAATCTCTTCTTTCATCAAAAATCCTGATTGGGAATAAAAACCGCTTTGATCAAACTGGATAGTATCCGGAAATGCATAATTCTGCATAAGCCGCTCTTCTTTTATCATCATTTCCAGAATCAGTTCAAAATAAGGATTATCACTGGATGTTTTCACATGGCAGAGCTCTTCTTCCAGTGCCCACGTACCAACTAATTGCTGGTCCCATGTTCCGGCATCCATATCATCTTTGTTACAGGATACAGAGAGTAACCCCAACAAAAGAGCAGAGAGTGTTATTAATATCTTAAATTTCTTCATCATAGAATATCCGTTCAAAGCAAACCATTTTAATAGTACATCTACGCACTTATTATAGTAGACGTTTCAAAGGTATATTTTGTTGCACATGTTTGCAAAAAAATTCGTCATTCATCCAAATTTCACCCACAAAAAGCTTAGTTTTGACGATAAATAAAGATAGAAAAACAGATCAACCCGGCTGTTTTTATACCATTGCACCGGTGGTTTGCCTGAAAAGGATGCATCCTTTCATCAAAAAGGGTGCATCCTTTTTCTTAAGAGGGTGCACCCTTTTGAAGCAAAACACCGGTGGATAAAAAAAGACCGGTGAAAGAATTGTTCTTACACCGGCCTGACAGATCATTTATTCACACATTTTGAACATATGATGATTAATCAAACATACTTCTGAATTTATTGAATATCTTGTCTTTTATTGAAGTATTGGGTTGTATGTTTGGAGAACTTTCCAGCTTTTTCAATAGCTCCTTATCGGAAGAAGATAATGTTTCCGGAATATAAACGCTCACGTTTACCAGCAGGTCGCCTGTTCCGTAGCTGTTTATAGAAGGTAATCCCTTGTTGCGTAAACGGAGTACTTTACCCGGTTGTGTACCCGGCTCTATTTTTAGTTTTGCTTTTCCCTCGATCGTTGGAACTTCTACGGTACCACCCAGTGCCGCCTGCGGGAAACTCAGCAACAGGTTATAAAGCAGGTCGTTTTCATCACGAATCAGTTCCGGATGACGTTCTTCTTCTACCAGTATCAGCAGGTCGCCATTGATACCCCCGTGACGGGCAGCGTTTCCTTTGCCTCCCATAGAGAGTTGCATACCCTCTGCTACACCGGCCGGGATATTGATAGAGATTACATCCTCATCTTTTACAACCCCTTCACCGCTACAGTGCTGGCATTTTTTGGTGATCAGTTTGCCCTCCCCGTTACAGGTAGGACAGGTAGACTGGGTCTGCATCTGTCCCAGGAAGGTATTGGTTACCCGTGTTACAACACCGCTTCCGTGACAGGTATCACAGGTTTTGGTGCTGTTGGCATCTTCCGCGCCACTACCATTACAATGTTTACAGGCTACAAATTTCTTTACTTTGATCTTTTTCTCTACTCCGGTAGCAATCTCTTTCAGGGTCAGTTTTACCTTCACCCGGAGGTCGGACCCCCGGTTTACGCGGCGTCCGCCCCGTGAAGACCCGCCAAAGCCACTGAAGCCTCCAAAACCGCCGAAATGTCCGCCAAAGATATCACCAAACTGGGAGAATATATCATCCATTGACATGCCTCCACCGAAGCCACCCTGTGAAGCTCCGCCTACTCCGGCATGTCCGAACTGGTCATATCGTTGCCGTTTCTGTGGGTCACTCAATACATCATATGCTTCTGCCGCTTCTTTGAATTTCTCCTCCGCAGTCGCATCCCCCGGGTTTTTATCCGGGTGGAATTCAATTGCTTTTTTGCGGTATGCCTTCTTTATTTCGTCTGCCGAAGCATTTTTAGCTACCCCTAAAACTTCGTAATAATCTCTCTTCGCCATTTTTTGTTATTTGCTTTTTCTTTCTTTTTTAGCTGTTATTCGCCTACTACCACTTTGGCATGGCGGATAACTTTGTCGTAAAGTGTGTAGCCGGTTTGTACGGCATCCAGCACTTTTCCCTTCATGTCTTCTTCCGGAGCCGGAATGATAGCCACTGCTTCAAATAATTCGGTACCAAAAGGTTTCCCTACCGCTTCGATAGGTTTTACACCCTGCTGTGACAGATAACTGATGAATTTACTGTAGATCAGTTCTACCCCTTCTTTTACGGCATTTACATCTTCGGCTGTACGAATATTTTGCAAAGCCCGTTCGAAATCGTCTACTACCGGCAAGAGGTTACTTAACGCGCTTTCGCCACCGCTTTTAATCAACTCTGCTTTCTCGCGCAATGTCCGTTTACGGTAGTTGTCGTATTCGGCCATCAGGCGCAGATAGGAGTCATTTAAACTATTGTATTTCTCCTGCAGATTTTCAGAGCTGTCAGCCACTTTGTCAGTAGACTCATTTTCCTCTGCCGCATTTACATTTTCATCCTGCAAATTTGTCGTTTCCGCTGAAGAGGTATTCTCCTGAACCTCTTCATTTTCAAACCCGGTGTTCATATCCCTATCAACCATATCTTTATATTTATTTTATTAATTAGCTATTCATTATCAGCAGTATAGCATAGTAAAGTATCACAACAGCCCCGCGATAGGTACGGCAACTCCTATGACCACTCACCTGAAATACTGCAAATATATTGCCAATGCTTTACTAACTACAAATTTATCCGTACCTTTGTAATACACTTGGTAAAGCATAAAAACTATATTTACTTAAAAGACATTATGAATAAGATTGTTCTATCCCTGTTAGCCTTTTTTATATGTTTTGCATGTTTTTCACAAAATAACCAACAAAGAGGCAGGAATGAGCAGATGTGCCGTACCGGATTTACTTACGAGATCAGCCACTCCCCGCACTGGGGATACGGCAAACCGGTCGTAACATCTGTGCAACCTTATTCTGTAGCTTCCCAGAATGGTTTACAAACAAATGACATTATTGAATATATAGATTCGGTAGCTGTGGCGGATATACCTTTCGAAGAACTGGATGCCCGGCTGAATGTAGAGGGAAAAGATGAAACGGTGCTGATTATTTCAAACCTTTCTACACAGGGAAAACGAATATTTATAAAGAAAGATTGCAAAAGGGCACAAAGTGTTACGGAGGACCAACTGGCGGCTGCTTTTTTCCTTTTTAGCCCGGAAACTACCGGCGAGTGGTTCTTCCGCTGTCCGTTCAATACATCCACTACGTTGGAACCTATAGAATTCTCCCGTTTCCGGACATTTGCTTTTACAGTTACGGAGGAGGGAAACAGTGAACTGGAACTTGCGATCAATGACTGTATCGAACAGGAGTTATTGAAAAAAGGGCTGGATATAGATTATATTACTCCCGACCTGCTTATACAGACCTATTATTTTTTCGATAAGAACCCTGATTTCAGGGGGCGTAACCTGATCGAGATCAGCAAAAGGCCAGTGTTCCGTTACGATATCCGGCAAAAACGAATGGTACGTTTACCTTTTCTGGATCCTTCAGCCAGCGAAACAGAAGCCGAATATTTATTACAATTGGGTTTCCGGTTGATCGACCAGAAAATAAATCCCGGAAGAGTGGTCTGGGAGTGCGAAGCGAACGAGTTACTGGAAGATATTTATACACTTGAGAACTATGCCCGGCTGAATATTCCGCTGATGTGCATGCAATATCCGTATGTAAAACATCAGGCAAATGTTGTTTTCAGGGTAGACCAGAAAGTATATAATTATACCGGACTCTGTTACGATCTGAACAACCCGGCACGGATTACGTCCATAGAAGCCAACTCGCCGGCTGCATCGTTGGGTATCCGGCGCGGCGATCAGGTTGTAAGTATCGGAGGTAAACCCGTACCGGCTACGTGGGAAGATTTATCGGCTTCTTATCAGGAGTTTGTGAAAGAAACAGCCCATTTCCGCGATCCGGCCAACCGGTATGCTCACCCGGAATATACAATCGATGCCATGTATTGGGACCAGGAAGCCTATACAGAGGTTACCGAAGCGTTCAGTGAAAGCCGTTTTGATATACCTTTTGCCTACCTTTTCGCATATGCACCCTATGTACAGGCAACAGGAACAGACCTGTACCGGTTTATAATAAAAAGAGGCAACAACGAACAGGAATACATCATACGTCCGTCAGTCCGCCTCGAACAAACACTATCTGTGGGAATAAGTAGATAGTAGTTGGTAGTTAGTAGTTAGTAGAAAAAAATGAATACTTCTGTTCTTTGTAAAAGAGACAGCGTAAAATGCTCATCGTTCTTTGATAAAGTTATAAATTTTAAGTAATTACCCCGAATGGGGTAAAATGTGACTAACCCCCGGTGAAGCGTAGCGACCGGGGGAATGGAATGCCTCACTATTCTCAACCCCGACAGTGGGTTGAACCCTATTATTCAACACCTATCGGCGTTGTAGCGTGTGGTGTGGCACTTCTACCCCCGGTCGCTACGCTTCACCGGGGGTTAGTCACATTCAAGCCCTTTGGGTTTACGATCTGTAACTTTTTTGTTTTTACACTGTCTTTCTGGTCCGGGAACAGATTTAGTTTTGTAAATTAAAGAAATGATATATCCTGATAATTTTGAACAAAAGACGGATTTTGATAAGGTCCGCCGCCTGATAACCGAAAAATGTTTAAGTCCGCTGGGACAGGAGAAAGTGGAAGAGATGTCTTTCTCGACTGATTTTTCTCTTATTACAACACAATTGGAACAAACAAACGAGTTTGTTACTATATTACAGGGAGAGGATGAATTTCCGGCTTCCTACTTTCTGGATGTGCGCTACTCGCTGAAACGGATCCGCCCGGAAGGTACACACCTGGAAGAAAAAGAGCTGTACGACCTGAAACGTTCCCTGCAAACCCTGCAGGAAATTATCCGCTTTTTCCGTTCCCGGGAGGAAGAAGAGATTCGTTACCCATACCTGACGGAACTGGCCGGTGACAAACCGGTTTTTCCGGAATTGATTAAACAAATCGATTCGATACTGGATAAGTTCGGACGGGTAAAAGATAATGCCTCCCCTGCCCTTGCGCAGATACGGAAAGAGATGTCGGTTACGATGAATGGTATTTCCCGCAGCCTGCAATCTATTTTACGTTCGGCGCAATCAGAGGGGATTGTTGATAAAGATGTGACCCCTACCATGCGCGACGGGCGGTTAATGATCCCGGTTGTTCCGGCATTTAAGCGGAAGATCAAAGGGATTGTGCACGATGAATCGGCCAGTGGGAAAACGGTATTTATCGAACCCGAAGTAGTAGTGGAAGCCAATAACCGCATCCGTGAACTGGAGGGAGACGAACGCAGGGAGATTCTGCGGATACTGACTGCATTCACCAACGAAGTGCGTCCGCTTGTACCGGACATTCTGCACTCCTACGGGTTTATGGCCGAGATCGATTTTATCCGTGCCAAAGCACTCTTTGCCCAACAGATAAAAGGTATTAAGCCGGTTGTTGAAAATGTTCAGCAGATTGACTGGTTTCATGCCATACACCCGATTCTGTATCTATCGTTACAGAAACAGGGTAAAGAGGTTGTTCCGCTGGATATTTCGCTGGACCGCGAACACCGTATCCTGCTTATTTCAGGGCCTAATGCCGGTGGTAAATCCGTCTGCCTGAAAACAGTAGGGTTGTTGCAATATATGTTGCAATGTGGTTTACTAATCCCGGTTTACGAAAACTCACGCACAGGTATATTCGACCATATTTTTATTGATATTGGCGACGAGCAAAGTATTGATAACGATTTGAGTACCTACAGTTCGCACCTGATTAATATGAAGTTTTTCCTGCGTAACTGCAATAATAAAACGATTCTGCTGATTGATGAGTTCGGTGGAGGTACGGAACCACAGATCGGGGGCGCGATAGCCCAATCCCTGCTGGACCGCTTTAACCGGAAGGAAAGTTTTGGGGTGATTACGACTCACTACCAGAACCTGAAACACTTTGCCGAGGATACGAACGGGATTGTAAACGGAGCGATGCTGTACGACCGCCACCTGATGCAACCGTTGTTTAAACTGGCTATGGGGAACCCGGGAAGTTCGTTTGCGGTAGAGATCGCCCGGAAAATAGGCTTGCCGGAGGATGTTATTGCCGATGCTTCCTCTATTGTAGGTTCCGATTATATCAATATGGATAAATACCTGCAGGATATTGTCCGCGATAAACGGTACTGGGAAACCAAACGGCAGAATATCCGCCAGCAGGAGAAAAAGCTGGAAGATATAACCGGACGGTACGAACAGGATTTACAGGCGGTAGATAAACAACGGAAGGAGATTATCCGGGAGGCGAAAGCCGAGGCGCAACAGATTCTATCCGAGGCCAACGCGCAGATTGAAAATACAATCCGTACGATCCGGGAAGCACAGGCCGAGAAAGAGAAGACGCGCGAAGTATGTAAATCGCTGGAAGAGTTTAAAAAGAAAGTGACCTCGACAGAGGAAGCCGACGATGCGATTGCCCGGAAAATGGCGAAATTAAAAGAGCGGCAGGAACGGAAAAAGAATAAACCGAAAACAGCTACTACCCGGCAGCCTGTATTTAATAAGGATGTGATAGAGGTGGGCGATAGCGTACGGTTGAGCGGACAACAATCGGCCGGTACTGTGCTGGAACTGGACGGTAAAGAGGCGGTCGTGGCTTTCGGTATGATTAAAAGTTCGGTTAAACTGGACAGGCTGGAGAAGGTTAGCAAAGGACAGATCAAAAAAGAGATGAAGAAAAGCACCTTTATAAGTAGTCAGACAACCGACGATATGCGCGAAAAGAAGCTGAACTTTAAACAGGAACTGGACGTTAGGGGTATGCGGGGCGATGAAGCGCTACAGGCGGTTACCTATTTTGTGGACGATGCTATTCTGGTGGGCGTAGCCAAGGTTCGTATCCTGCATGGTACCGGTAGCGGTATCCTGCGCCAGCTGATCCGTGACTACCTGCGTACAGTTCCGGGCATTAATAGCTATCACGACGAACATGTACAATTCGGTGGCGCCGGTATTACAGTTGTAGAGCTGGAGTAATTACCGGGGCCACTCGTTCTTCCACCAGGAGGGTTTAATTTTGGTTACGCCCGGATAGGTACGGCAATCAAAGCACTCACGGTAAGCATAGTAGTATTTGATTTCAAATCCCTTGTCTACATAACTATAAATATAATGCTCACCTTCCAGATCCTCCGGCGAAGTACATAGTTTACCCGGTTCGTACATATTATCCTGGGGTTCCATGTAACGCTCTGCTTTTGTGACAGTACTCACTTCGATATAGCCGATTACATACTCCTCCCGGTCGTCCATATTATATATATTGCCCCTTAACTCTGTTGGCATAGGCGAAAACACACCTCCCACAGCTTCTATATTTTTTTGAAGGTTGGCAAAGTAATCAAACGCTTCTTTGCGTAATATGGTCTGTTCTACCGCGACATGGTAAAGAACTGAAATACGGTCGTTAGCGGGGTGCATTTCAAGCAGTTCTTTCCGGGCAATCCTGTATTCCGATAATTTTTCGGACGATCCTAAATGTAAAACCTGCGAACTATCTTTTCCCCAACAGGCATAAATATGCTTAGGGGTATCAAGATCATAATAAACAAACTGCAGTTCGCCATTTACCCGTTCCCAGCTTAAGCGAGCTATAAGCGCGGCTCTGACCTCCCAGTTTTCTTTATAGTTCCAGCGGTAAAAATGCGATTGTTCCAACGGGTCGTGGGTTGCCACACAGACCTTTACCGGTGCACCCAACTCTTTTTTTACCCAAAAGATGCTATCTACTTCCGGAGTTTGCAGGGGCGCCAGAAATTCAGAGGCATATTCAGAACCATAGGTTTCAATGTGTAAACGGTAACGTTGCTGCCGGTCGAGCTCCGGCATTGGGATTTCATACTCTCCTTTCTGTAAATGATTTCCATAAAAAAGGCTACCGTCGCTGCACTCCACCCAAACAGCCGCATCGGCAATGTATTCCGCTCCTGTAAAATTGTCGAGCAATCCGACCGAACGGCTTAGTTTTATCCGGGTGCCGGGCCCGGAAATGGTTCCTTCTACAACCAATAAACTGCCTACCTGTTTTAAATCTTTGGGGGTATACTCTGTAATGCATCCTCCTAACCAGACCAGGAATAATGCCAGCAATAATCCGGTAGTACTCTTTCTGTTCATCATTTTTTTATTTCTATGGTTTGTGTGGCAAAAACCGCTTCTCCTTTTTTGGTTATCCCTTCTACCCGGATAACAAATGTTCCTTCCATATCAGAGGTATAAAAACCGAAACCGGTTTTTAACGCTCCACCGGTATTCAATGCCGGATTCCAGAAAAGTGTATGGCGGTAATCCGGTAAACGTCCGGATATCTTTTCCGGCGAATCGTACACCGGGCTGTAAAATACCCGGTCGCCCTGTGTACCTTCGTAATCGAACAACTGGGTTGAAGCATCCAGTACCAACCCCGGATAGTTATTTCCGAATGTATAAAAAGCAGCTATTCCATTAAACAACTGTTCACCGAATACGTATTGCCCTCTATATACGTCTACCCGTTGCAACAGATAGGGATCGTACCGGAACAGTAGTTCATGGTCCATTAAAGGGATTCCGTCCAGTAACACCAGCGAATTGCCGGCAGAAAACCCGGTTCTCTCCTGCCCCAGTATACTTAAATGCCGTTTATTATTGATTTTCCGGAACCGCAAAGGCAGCAAAAATTCGATTACTACCTCTTCCATTGTGGTAAAACGGGTGTATTCATCAAAAATATAGGTCCAGTCCGGAGTTCCATGAAAATAGGATGGTCCGGTTTTTACAGTACCCAACGAGTCGCCGGTAAATACATGCAGGATTTGCAAACCGGCACTACGTTTCAATAATTCCTCCTCCCATTCCTGTATTAAAACAACCGGGGACGGGGTTTGGGGCTGATGTGCCGCGAAGGGGCTTTGCAGGTCTACTCTATAGAGTTCGTCCGTATAGGAAACAGCGACTGTTGCTACTTCGGTTTTTCCTTTTATATGCGTGGTATAAAAGGAGACTTCTCCCTTTTCGCCGGCCTGCCCGCTGAATAACCGGATATCATTTCCTGTGAAAGAGAGTAAAGATATGACCTGTTCCGGCACTTCTGCTCCGGTGGTGGTATGGACGATACGCCCTTTAATGATGTGTCCTTCATACTCCGGAATGTAATTTCCCGAAAAGGCCGGGTTCGGCTGATGTGAAAGTTCCTCCCGCCAACGTTGTACAGTAGAACCGGGCAAACCGGTATCCAGGCCGGTTCCGGCAACAGAGACACAAACCGTTTGTAAATCACCAGGCAACGATTCAAGGTTTACATCCACTTTCGAGCGGGTTGTATATACCTTTTTACCGGTAGTAATCCGTATGTTGTTGACTGAACCGGTTACGGAGTCTGGTTCCGGGATTTCATCTTCGGGCAAAACCGGTATATTTTTATCTACACGGAATGTATTAATAACCCGGATTTCTTTCCGGAAGAAAATTTCCTCTCCTTCGTTACACATATATTGCGTGTAACCTACCAGACGGTAATGCGCCGTAGGAAGTGTGACAGGTAATTCAAGGCAACCACTACCCTCTCCTTCGCGTATTTCTATTTTGACCTGTATCAAAGCGGTTTCTTCGTCCAGCAATTCCACATAACCCACTTTCGACAACGGGGAGGGTGCTCCGGCCTGATTGGTTACATATACTTTCAGCCAAAGAAGTTCCCCGGCCAGATAGGTTTGTTTATCAGTTTGTATGTATACCCGTTCGCGGAATGTTTCCGCGGCCCGCGCAGGTATCCATACCAGCCAGAATAAAAGAAGAAATGATATATACTGTTTCCGGTTCATAGGATTCAAAACTTTATGTTATAAGATATAAAAGGAATAGGGGCTCCAAAAATAGCCAGTTTGTACCCTTTCATTTGCCCTTCTTCCGATATATAATATACAGAATAGGCATTTTTACGTCCTGTCAGGTTATAAATACCGATAGAGACTGTGCTATGTGTAAGGAGGGTCAGGTGATGACTGGGTTCGATATTGAACGAAGCATCCATGCGGAAGAAATCAGGTATCCGGTACTCGTTTCTGTCGGAATAATAAACAAACTCTCCCCCGGCATATTTGTATTTGGATACCGGCAAAGTAACAGGGCGTCCGGTGCTGTAGTCGCAATTAACCGAAAAGCTATACCGGTGTGTAAATTTATAATTGCCCACCAGTTTTACTTCATGCGGCTTATCGTAATCCGCCGGATACCAGGTACCATTATTCACAGGTTCCGTTATGCGGGGATCTTTCTGGCGTAAATGGGTACGCGAATAGGTATAACTGACCCAGCCATTTAGCTTGCCTACTGTCTTTTTGGCCATTACCTCTATGCCATAGGCTTTGCCTTTTGTTTCCAGTACATCGGTTTCAATATGATGATTCATCAGCAGTTCTGCTCCACTCCGGTAATCCAGGTAGTTATCCATGGTTTTATAATATCCTTCTATGGAGGTTTCAATGGTGTTATTCAGGAAGTTTTTGTAAATTTTCACAGCAAACTGCGAACCTGTTTGCGGACGGATGTTAGCATCGCTTAGTTTCCAGGTATCCGTAGGCGACATGATCGTTGTGTTAGACAATTTGTGGATGTATTGGCGCATGGTATTATAGCCGGCTTTGATAGAGAAATCATTTGCAAATTCATACCGGCCGGATATCCGGAACTCCGGGCCGTGCCAGGTTTTAAACACCCCGCCGGATTCCGTTTTTGTTTCAGTTATTGTAGAAAGGGAAGGCAGGTATTGGCCAGCATATAAATTAAAATCACGGGGGCCTATGGCTCCGAATATAGAATAACGTATACCGGCAGTAACGGAAAACGCAGGGATGATATCCCATTTTTCGCCTGCATACAGTGCATACTCCAATGCTTTTTCTTTTTGCATATAATCGGCAACTACCAGCGATTCGCTTCCTTCAGGCAGGTATTTACCGGGATTGAGATTATAATGCAAGAGGTTTATTCCCCAATCTACGGTATGGTCCGGGTGTATATACCACGTAAAATCGGCCTTTCCGAAAACCTGGTTGATATCAAACGATAAGTGATAGGCATCCTCCGGAACTTCCGTTGAAACGGTTCTGTAATCATAATGATCGTAACCGGCCGTAAAGATACCTGTCAGCAACGGATTAAAGATATGGCGCCACTTGACCGATGCATTTGTGTTCTGGTAAGAGTAGCGTTCAAATTCGTCAAACCGGAAGCGGTCACGGCTGAAATAGCCGTTTACATACAGGTTATTGTGTTCATTAAATTTATGGTTTACAGTAAGGTTTAAATCGTAAAAGCCGGCATTTCCGTCGCGATACCCTGTCTTTTCCGGTAGTTTTTTCAATAACCAATCCGAATAGGTTGTACGTCCGCCCACAATAAAAGATGTTTTTTCATTAAATACCGGGCCTTCAAGGGTTAAACTACTGGTAAGCAATCCCAGGCTGGCCGATCCTTTGAATTCTTTTTTGTTTCCTTCGCGGCTGTTAATATCCAGTACAGACGAGATACGGCCACCATAACGCGAAGGTATACTGCTTTTATACAGTTCGATGTCTTTGACCAGATCGGGGTTAAAGGCCGAAAAGAGCCCGAACATATGGGTCGGGTTGTAAACGGTTCCGTCGTTAAAAAGAATGAGGTTCTGGTCGGTAGACCCACCCCGTACATTAAAGCCGCTGGATATTTCACCCACCGATTTAACACCCGGCAGGGACATCACTACCCGCAGGATGTCCAACTCGCCGAAAGCGGTAGGGATGTTTTTTATATCTTTTATCTTTAACCGTTCCACTCCCAGTCCCAGACTCCGTACGTTTTCCAGTTTTTCGGACGAAACGGTTACTTCGCGCAGGGCAAAGATCTGTTCCTCTAATTCAATATCCAGTTTACCGTCTGTATGGAGAAACAGGTGCCGACGGGTATCTTTCGTTCCCATGCCCTGAATAAACAGTTCATTTCTTCCGGCCGGCAACCGGATCGTATAATATCCATACGCGTCTGTTGTTGTTCCAATCAGGGGATTTTTACAAACAGAGCGATTCCTGCCACCGGTTCACCGGTTTTAAAATCCGTAATTCTTCCGTTGAGGGTTACCCGGCCGGACGTTACGGCTTTATCAGCATCGCCTATTTCATACACTTTATTTTCGGATGTTGCTTTCTGATTCCTGCGCGATAAGGTTAGTAATGACAGATCGTACCCGGTCGTATCCTCTGTTGTTTCCCGCTCTTTTTCCCGGGCAAAATATCCTTCCGGCAAGGCGGCCAGAAACAGTTGGGCTGTGGTGATAAAGAGTTTATCCTGATACCGGAAAACCTGCATGCCATAAGGTTCCAGTACACGGTTCAGTAAACTTTCCGGTTCTTCCTTGTCCGCATGTACAGTAAAAAACAGCGAATCCGTATCTGCCGGGTGGCAATAAATCCGTAAACCGGTCTGTTCTTCAATCCGGGTAAATACTTCTACCGCCGGAGCCTCCCGGACAGTCAGGGTAACCAGTTGTTGGGCAGACATTATACCTACACCAACAAAGAGCATCAACAGGCAACAGATATATTTTTGTATTTTCATTGTGTTAGTTTTTCATACTGTTCAACAACTGCCACCAGCATCCTGTCCGGAGTTTCCGTATAGTTTAACCGGGATTCTTTTATGAAACGGTTCAACTCCTTTTTCCTGTCCGGAAATACATTTAACAACGATTTTTTACTTTTTACTTTGTGGTATACACCGTCCTTTTCTATGTAAAAATGAAAGGAACGGTTGAAAGCCACCAGGGCTTTTCTATCCACAAACCGTTCTTCCTGTTTTACGACCTCCTTTTTCCATATAGGATACTTTCCACTGTTCGGTAAAGCCAGGTAATAACCATCCGGAGGCGATCCCGGACGACTATCCGCCC
This sequence comes from Tannerellaceae bacterium, assembly GCA_021203545.1. Classification (GTDB taxonomy): domain Bacteria; phylum Bacteroidota; class Bacteroidia; order Bacteroidales; family Tannerellaceae; genus UBA4116. The sequence goes on from JAJQAZ010000092.1 coordinate 71,418, forward strand.
GGTGATAAAAAAGCCGGTAGTTATAAAGGGTTGCATATTGAAGCCTTTCGGAAGGGATCACAATATTATAACGTTGATCAGGGGTATTGATAAGCAGCTCGCCCGTATACCAGTCCAATTTAAGAGGAACATCCGGATAAAGTGTGCTATCACAACAAAGGTTGCCTGTGGTATATTGGTCGGCTACGAGAAACGGATGCCCGATATAAAAAGCAGGATATTTGACATGTTCCTTTCCATTGAAAATAGCTTTGTTAAGCCTTGCTTTTTGAAAATAATTTGCTGCATTTTCTATCTCTGCATAAAACGTGTCATTAGTAAGGTCCGGTATTTCCTGTGCATATACGAATACAGGTAAGAAAAAAAAGATTAGCAAATTATACACCTTTCCCATAATTCCCATATTAAATTCATTTCAGGTTTATTGTCTTTCCGATACACAAATTAAAATGTAATTCAACAGATGAACCCGAAATAAAATACAGATTTATGCAACAAAAGTCTAATCGCCGGCAAAAGATGAGGTAAGAGAACATATGCGGCAATACATTCATGAATTATTTAATAAAAAATGAAACAAATACCATAGATTTACATAGAAGGTTTGTTTGTATTTTAAGATGTGGATTTTGTATTTATTTCCCTTTTAGCTTACTCTTTATACACATTTTATCACCCTCGGAGAGGGTAATATATCTTAGACCCCAGCAACGCTGGGGTAGGTTACAGAGAGGAAATTTCGGGCTGAAGGTCCAGCATAGTACTATATAAACTGAAATAGTTGGGTTACCCTTGTATTCATATTATACTATGCTGCTCCTACGGAGCGAAAACTTCTTTTTATCATATAAACCCCAGTGTTGCTGGGGCCTAAGGTAGGATAGGCTTACAGCCTGAATAAGATGTGTGTAAAAAGTAGGCTCAAAAAGGGAAATAAGATACATTTTGTTACCTCCGGTCGCTACGCTTCACCGGGGGTTAATCATATTCAAGCCCTTCGGGCTTACAATTACAAATAATATAAAAATAAATTGTTCCCGGACTTGATCCGGGACCGCATAAACACTGACGGTAAGAGCATTTATAATTTATGCCTACTGTCTGTTCCTTTGCGGTCCCGGATCAAGTCCGGGAACAGGTTTGTTTTTTAAATCGTTAGTCTATATTTTTATTCAATACTTTACGGATCTCTTCTTCCGGTAATCTGCGGCGGGATGCGTAGTCTTTTAGCTGGTCTTCTCCTATGGCTCCGATCATGAAATAACGGGCATCAGGGTGGGCTATATAGAGGCCGCTTACCGCTGCAGTGGGCTGCATGGCACCGTTTTCGGTCAGTTGAATGCCAATCTGCCCCATGCCTAATAGCTGATCCAGAACAAAATTCATTTTCTGGTCAGGAATGGAGGGATAACCTATAGCCGGACGTATTCCCTGATAGGGTACTTTGAACAGTTCGTCTACTGTGAAAGACTCTTCGGGACTATATTCCCAGAACTCTTTCCGCACTTTTTCGTGCAGGTATTCGGCTGTTGCTTCTGCCAGGCGATCCGTTAGTATTTGCAGTAACATGGCTGAATAGGTGTCGCCTTCTGTTTCAAACGTTTCTTTGAGGGCGGTAAAACCGGCTCCACCGGTTACGGCAAAGGCTCCTGCATAATCTGTTTTCCCTTGTGTGGAAGGCATTACGTAGTCGGCCAGCGATTTATAACAGCCGTCTTCCCGTTCCGCCTGCTGGCGCAACATGGGGAAATCAATTCCGTTGATACGAATCGTATCCCCCTCGCTTACCGCGGGGAATATACCATAGATTGCTTTGCAATATTCCGCTTTCATTTCCACCAAACGGTCCAGTAAGCGGGTAGCATCCTTGTATAGTTGCATCGCTTCGGATGCTTTTGCTCTTTCTTCTTCCGGGAAAGAGGCCAGCCAGTTGGCCCGGCACGAATCGTATCCATGCAGTTTGGTTATACCTGCAAATTTTCCGCTCAACCTCCAGGCACTGAAAAAGAAGATCCAGTTGATGTAAGGAATTACTTCTTCTACAGGTATCACCGGAAGTACCTGAATACCTTCCTTAGCCGGTTTTACCGGTTGATAGTTCTTCCAGTCTATAGGTTGAGGATGCCTGCGGATTTCATCCAGCGGTACAAATTTCTGTTCTTTCTTATTCAAAGAAGCCCGTAAGGCTTCGTACTCACGATCCAGCTCCGCCACATAGGCATCACGGGTTTCCGGGTTTAACAGTCTGGCTGCTATCAGCGGATTTTGTGAAGCATCCAACACATGAATGACCGGATAATCGTAGTGAGGAGCTATTTTTACGGCTGTATGTAGTTTGGAAGTAGTTGCGCCCCCTATCATGATCGGGATTTTTAATCCCGCCTTCTGCATCTCTTCGGTAACATGTACCATTTCATCCAGTGAAGGGGTAATCAGTCCGGATAGACATACCAGATCCGGTTTTTCGCGGATAGCTGTCTCTACAATGACTTCGGCAGGTACCATGACCCCCAGGTCTATTACCTCATAGTTATTGCAGACAAGTACTATGGATACAATGTTTTTACCGATATCGTGTACATCGCCTTTAACAGTTATAAAGACTACCTTACCGGCTTTTGTTGAACCCGCACTTGTTTTTTCCGCTTCAATAGCCGGTTGCAGGATGGCTACTGCTTTTTTCATGGTACGGGCTGTTTTTACCACCTGGGGAAGGAACATTTTTCCGGCGCCGAATAACTCACCAACCTTATTCATTCCGGCCATTAAAGGCCCATCAATAATATCTACGGCACGGGGATAAACCGAAAGTGCCTCGGCTACATCTTCTTCCAGAAAGTCTATAATGCCTTTTACCAGCGCATATTCCAGCCGCCCGGACAACGGTTGTTCACGCCAGGCAAGCTGTTTTTCTTCGCTTTTGGCAGATTGGGTTCCCTGCAGGTTCTGTGCATAGGTAATCAATTCTTCTGCTACTTCGGGGCGGCGTGCCAGAATTACATCTTCCAACAGGGTACGGAACTCCGGTTCAATATCTTCATACAGTATAGAGGTAGAAGGATTGACAATTCCCATATCCAGCCCGTTCCGGATAGCATGGTAAAGGAATACCGAATGCATGGATTCGCGCACATAGTTATTTCCACGGAAGGAGAACGAGAGGTTACTGATACCACCACTCACTTTGGCCCCCGGTAAATGATCTTTGATCCACTTAACGGAACGGATAAAATCAAGTCCGTACCCGTTATGCTCTTCTATACCGGTAGCAATGGCCAACACGTTAGGGTCAAAAATAATATCCTGCGGATTGAATCCTATTTTTTCCGTAAGGAGTTTATAGGCACGTGCGCATACCTCTATTTTCCGTTCGTAGGTATCGGCCTGCCCTGTTTCGTCAAAGGCCATAACTACGGTTGCGGCACCCAACTGGCGGATACGGGCGGCCTGGCGGAGGAAATTATCTTCTCCCTCTTTCAGGCTGATTGAGTTTACCACACTTTTACCCTGTGTACACATCAATCCGCTTTCAATAACTTCCCATTTGGAGGAGTCGATCATTACGGGTACACGGGCAATATCGGGTTCGGAAGCTATCAGGTTGAGGAATGTAACCATCTCTTTGCGGGCATCGAGCATTCCGTCATCCATATTCACATCCACAATCTGTGCTCCGTCTTCTACCTGTTTGCGGGCAATGGTTAACGCCTCTTCGTAATTTTCCTCTTTTATGAGGCGGAGGAATTTACGGGAACCGGCTACATTACACCGCTCCCCTATATTGATAAAGTTATTTTCCGGTTTTACCTCTAGTAACTCCAGCCCCGACAGCCATAAACAATCCGGTGCCGGCACCGGTATATGAGGTTTCGCGTCTTTTACAATAGCCGTGTATTCGGCTATGTGCGCAGGGGTTGTACCACAACATCCGCCAATGATATTAACCAGCCCTTCCTCTACAAACGGCTTAATATTCACAGCCATTGTCTGCGGAGTTTCATCGTACAGGCCGAAACTGTTCGGTAATCCGGCATTCGGGTGTACGCTGATATAATAAGGAGCATTGTTTGCCAGATCACGCAGATAGGGGAGCATATCGGCGGCTCCGAACGAACAGTTCAGGCCAATACTTACGATATTGGCATTTTGCACGGAGGCCAGGAACGCGGTCAGTGTCTGTCCGGAAAAGGTTCTGCCTCCCTGCCCCGACAGAGTAATGGATAACATGACGGGCAGGTCTTTTCCTTTTTCCCGGATTACCTGGCCGGCTGCTTCCAGCGCGGCTTTCGCATTCAGGGTGTCAAATACGGTTTCTATCAGTATAATATCTACTCCTCCGTCTACAAGGCCTTCTATCTGCTCTTTGTAGGCGTTATACATATCCGTATAAGTAACCGCCCGGTAAGCCGGGTTATTAACATCCGGACTCATCGAAGCTGTTTTATTGGTAGGTCCTACCGAACCGGCAACAAAAACCACACGGTCAGGATGAATAGCCATAAATTCGTCAGCCACTTCGCGGGCGACCCTACCCGCCGCTTTATTTATTTCATAGACATACGCCTGCATGCCATAATCTTCCATGGATATGGAGGTGGCATTAAAGGTATTGGTAGAAAATATATCCGCACCAGCTTCGAGATACTGCCGGTGTATAGTTTTGATAATTTCCGGTTGGGTAATACAGAGCATATCGTTATTCCCTTTCATACTACCGGGCAGTGTGCGGAATTCTTCACCACGGAAATCTTCTTCCGTAAGGTTATACGCCTGTATCAGGGAGCCCAGCCCCCCATCCAAAATCAAAATACGCTCGTTCAGAGCATCTATAAATTTCTGTTTATCCATATATGTTTTTGGAGAAATCAACGTTTAAAAGCACGGTCCATTTCGCGACGGTCGTCCCGTTCTTTGATAGAATCCCGTTTATCATACTCTTTCTTACCTTTGGCTATGGCTACTACCAGTTTTGCAAGTCCCTTTTCGTTGATAAACATACGGGTCGGGATAATGGTAAAGCCGCTGTTTTTCGCATCGCTTTCTATTTTGCGTAACTCTTTTTTGGTAAGCAGTAATTTGCGGTCACGACGGGCCGCATGGTTGTTGTAGGTTCCGTAGAAATATTCGGCGATATACATATTCTTTACCCACAACTCGCCCTTTTCTATTATACAGAAGGTATCTACCAGACTGGCTTTTCCTAACCGGATAGATTTTATTTCGGTTCCGGTCAATACAATTCCGGCTGTAAAGGTATCCAGCAGTTCATAGTCGAACGTGGCCCTTTTATTCTTTATCTGTATGTTTTTATTTATCTTTTCTTTCATCTTTTTACTTCTCAAACACGTAATCCCGGCATAAATACTACCATCAGGTAGTTTATTACAGCAGGCATTAATAATACAACCGCTGTAGAAACAGAAACAAATTTCAACCGTTCTTTTTCTTCCACCTGCATAAAAGGCCCTGCCCCTTCCCACATGATATAAAATGTATACAACAGAAAGAAACGCAGAAAGAAAAATTCCGGTAATATGCTTAGTACAATCTCAAGCGAAAACATCAATACAGAGGAATAACCAACAAACCGCTGCCACTGTTTCATGTTTTTCCTGCGTCCCAACAATGCATGCCCGATCTCATTGAGCGACCAGGCAGAAAGAAAGAAGCCGCCAAACGCCGATACCAATGCTACGATAGCAGATTTCAACGCCACTTCGGAATCGAACTGTTTACGGGTTACCAGAATACCTACAAAAGCGGCTATGGTTACCAATCCGATTAAGGGATAAATGAACCGTGATAAAAACTGTTCTTCTGTTTCTTCCTTATCTGCCAGCTTTCTCCAGGCTTTTCCCGGCTGTGTAATCAACTGGATTACCCACGAAAATATATCACTAAACATATTTGCCTTCTATTTTAAAAAGCAAAAGTACAAAAATTACGATTGAATCTATACATCCAACAACGGTTTATATAAAAATGCCGGGACCCGAATTTAATCATCCGCTAAAAATTCTGAAAATACCATTCCTTTGGTATTGATTGATTCAGGGAATAACGTTTACTTTGCAAATAGAAATTCATATTAAATAATATAAAATGAAAACATCTATCGCATCATTTTTATTGGCTATTTTCTTTCTTTCCGCCTGTAATTCTACCCCAAAGGAGGCGTTTACGATTGACGGAGAAGTAAACGCGGAGTCAGGAACTGTTTATTTGCAAGGATTCAGAAACAAAATGTTCTTCATCATTGATTCCGCCCAAATAGAAAACGGAAAATTCCACTTCTCCGGAACTGTAGATCGTCCGGATTTGTATGGATTGACACTGAACAGAGAGGAGACATTCAGCCCCTGGTTTATATTCCTTGAAAACAAACCGGTTACCGTACAGTTGAATACGGAAGACAAACGGAATTATACGGTGACAGGTTCGCCTTCACACGATCTGTTTGTGGAGTATCGCGATGCAGACAAAAACACGTTTAATATTGAGTCGTTCATTGCTGCTCACCCGGCTGCGATAACACCAGCCTATATACTATATCGTGAATACTCATACCGCTTGTCGGCAGATGAAATCGAATCGGCTTTAGCTCTGATGGACCCTTCCCTGAACGATACAGAATATGTAGAAGCGCTGAAAGAGCACGTTGAGGTTTTGAGAAGTGTGGAACCCGGCAAGCCTGCCCCCAATTTTTCCGCTACCAGTCCGGAGGGTGAAACGATTGAGCTTCACGACCGTTTAGGGAATGGGTATGTGCTGCTTGATTTCTGGGCATCGTGGTGTGGTCCGTGCCGCCGCGAAAATCCGAATGTAGTGGAGGCTTATAAAAAATATCATTCCAAAGGTTTTGACGTATTCGGGGTTTCACTTGACAGAGCGAAAGACCCCTGGGTGGAGGCGATTGACAAAGACAATCTGACATGGACACACGTATCCGACCTGAAATTCTGGGACAGCGCACCTGCTAAACTGTATGGTGTACGGGCCATCCCGGCCAATTTCCTGATTGATCCACAAGGCAATATCGTTGCCAAAAACCTGACAGGTGAAGACCTGCAGGAAAAACTGGCGGAGATATACGGAAAATAAAACTGTTTAGTAGCTTACTGATAGGGAACGCAGATTACGCAGATGAACGCAGAATTTCGCAGAAAAATAAAAATAATCTGCGAAATTCTGCGTTCCTTATATTTATTATAGAACCAAAATCTTACAAAAACAGAGGGATAAAAATTGTTTTCTAATGAATTTCTAATAGCTATTTAATATTTCTCTAACATCCTTTCCTTACCCTGGTATTTACTTTTGTGGCCGGAAAACAATACAAAAATGACGACTATGGTAAAAAGAAATTTAATGTTCCTACTGTTCCTTCCCATAACTTTATGCTGGATCAGTTGTGGAGGGAATAAGGAAGAAGAGAATGATGCTCCTTACCGTTTCAACGGCAATACAGTCTATGTGAATCCAAACCATGTGGTTGCAGAGAAAATTGAAACCACACAAGTAACTGTAGAGGAATACTCGAGAGAGATTATTACAGCGGGAAGTATACAGCCTATTACTACTCAATATGCTTATATTGCACCCCCTTTTGCCGGACGGATTACAAAATCACACGTTTCAATCGGACAAACAGTAAAAGAAAACACACCGCTGTTCGAAATTATTTCCAGCGATTTTATGGAAACCCAAAAAGAGTTTTATCAGGCACAATCGGAAAGAGAGTTGGCCCTGAAAGATATGAAGCGGAAAGAGGATCTTTTTCAGAACGGGGTTGCTTCGGAAAAAGAATTGGAAGAAGCTATTAACTTACTGAAAATAGCTGAAAAAGAGTATGAAAATGCACGTGCGGCATTAAATATTTTCCATGTAAACCCGGATGAAATGGTACTGGGCCAACCCATGGTGATTCGTTCGCCCATAGCCGGTAATGTGATAGAGAATAATGTTGTTACAGGACTTTATCTGAAAGATGATGCCGAGCCGGTTGCTATTGTTGCCAATATATCACAGGTTTGGGTTGTTGCACAGGTAAAAGAAAAGGATTTACGGTATATACATGACGACAGTGAATTAAAAATCCAGTTAGCCGCTTATCCGGATAAAGAGCTTAGAGGCAAAGTATTTCATATAGATGAGGCGGTAGATGAAGAAACACGTTCCGTCAGGGTATTATCCATATGTGACAATAAAGACGAACTGTTGAAACTGGGTATGTATGTTACCATTCATTTTCACGAATCGCCCTCGCCACATCTGGTTATTCCGGAAAAAGCATTGTTACAGGACGAAAAAATGACTTTCGTATTTGTACAGACTGCCCCTCATACGTATGTTAAGACTCCGGTTGAAGTGGAGGTAACCAAAGACGGTAAAGCAATTATTGAAGGTGGCCTGGAAAAAGGACAAACTATTATTTCTGCGGGGGGATACTATCTGAAATAACCCCCCAACCCCCTAGGGGGGGCGGGGACCAAATGTTCGGCGTAGGGTCTCTTTGGTCGGAGGGGATTTGTAATCCCAGACAAGTGAGTATTAGGATCTGTGATCCGATAAACAAATAAATACCCATTAAAATGCAACTTAGGTACATTAAAGCGGATTATAAATCCTTATACTCAGCAGACGGGGATTACAAATCCCCTTCGACTAGGGGCTCCTGCCTCACGTGAAGCTGGAGCTTCACAAGTTTTCAGCGACGTAGCGAGGACGCTACGCCGAACGACAGCTGTAAAGAAGCACGGAGACAGAACTCCGCGCTAGCAAATGATATAAAGATGATATACATAACCTATTTGACTAATAATTAAATAAAAGGAGGCCCCATCCCCACTTTAGGGGGTTAGGGGGTAGATTATATGAACAAATTCTTTCTGACAACAATACAAAAACGATGGGTAATGCTTGCCCTGTTCGTTTTACTGGCTGTATTCGGCTACTACTCATGGAAACAACTTTCCATTGAAGCTTATCCGGATATTGCAGATGTTACTTCGCAGGTAGTAACACAGGTTCCGGGACTGGCGGCGGAAGAGGTGGAACAACAAATTACCATTCCACTGGAACGTGCCCTGAACGGACTGCCCGGTATGCATGTAATGCGTAGTAAAAGTACTTTCGGACTTTCGATGATTACCATTGTGCTCGAAGATGGTGTAGAAGACTACTGGAGCCGCCAGCGGGTACAGGAACGGTTAAACGAGGTGGACCTGCCGTTTGACGCGGTAGCGGAACTGGACCCTCTTACCTCTCCTACCGGCGAAATTTACCGGTATATTATTGAAAGTAACGAACACTCACTGCGGGATTTGACTGATTTGCAAAACTGGGTGATCATTCCCCGTATCAAAGAGGTTCCGGGAGTAGCGGATGTTAGTAACTTCGGGGGTATCACCACACAATTCCAGATAGAGATTGATCCGCAGAAACTGGAACAATATGATATTTCGCTGGACGATGTAATCGAAGCGGTTGAAAATAATAATTCCAACGTAGGGGGTAGCATTCTGAACCGGGGCGACCTGGGGTATGTAGTACGTGGTATCGGACAGATTAACTCACTGGAAGACCTGGGTATGATTGTGGTAAGTTCCGAAAAAGGGGTACCTATCTTCCTGAATGACCTGGGTAAATTAAAATACGGTAATCTGGAACGCAAAGGGGTGTTTGGGTATAGCGACCGCAACCGGGAATATCCGGAAAGTATTCAGGGTATTGTGTTGTTATTGAAACATCAGAACCCCTCTAAAGTACTGGCTGGTATTCAGGAAGCTGTTGATGAATTAAATAACGAAATCCTGCCTGACGGGGTACATATCCACACGTTTCTGGACCGTACCGAACTGGTGAATACAACGCTTAATACCGTTTCCCGCACCTTGCTGGAAGGAATGGGCCTGGTTATTATTATCCTGATTATTTTCCTTAGTAACTGGCGTGGCGCGCTACTGGTAGCAGTTACCATTCCGCTGGCTATGCTGATCGCATTTATATTGATGAAGCTGACTGATATTCCGGCAAACCTGTTATCGTTGGGTGCGGTAGACTTCGGGATTATTGTAGATGGAGCTATTGTAATGATGGAAACGATATTAAAGAAGCGGGAAGACCATGAGGGGGATGAATTAACAGAAATATCCATTGCACAACGGGTGGCATTGGTTGCACGGCCTATCATCTTTGCAACCATTATCATTATCACAGCTTATATACCTCTTTTTGCTTTCGAACGGGTAGAAAGGAAATTGTTTACTCCGATGGCGTTTACAATCAGTTATGCCCTGTTAGGCGCTTTGTTAGTGGCCATATTCCTGATTCCCGGGATAGGCTATGCATTGTACCGCAAACCACGAAAAATATATCATAACAAATGGTTGGAAAAACTTACCGACCAGTATATGCGTGTAATCAGCCGGATCATCCGGAAGCCCAAACAGATTCTGGCTGTTATCACGGTGGTATTCGCTGCTGCTGTGACTTTATCGATCACTGTGGGAAAAGACTTTCTACCCAATCTGGACGAAGGTTCTATCTGGCTGCAGGTGAATCTGCCACCCGGTATATCCGTTGAGAAATCCAGGGAGATGTCGGATACATTGAGGGCACGGACGATGAAATATCCGGAAGTAACCTATGTAGCTGTACAGGCCGGACGAAATGACGACGGAACCGATCCCTTTACTCCCTCTCACTTTGAGGTATCCGTAGGGATTAAGCCTTATAAGGAGTGGCCCCGTGGTAAAACTAAAGATGATTTGATTGAAGAGCTGGCCGCGGAATATGCTTCTATGCCGGGATATACGGTTGGATTCAGTCAACCGATGATAGACGGGGTTATGGATAAAATATCAGGTGCACATAGCGAACTGGTTGTAAAGGTATTTGGTAATGACTTTAAGGAAACACGTCGTATTGCCGAAGAGGTATTGGCTACACTGGAAACCGTTAAAGGTTCTGCCGACCTGGATATAGATCAGGAACCTCCTCTGCCTCAACTACAGATTCATATGAACCGGGATGCGATTGCCCGTTACGGACTGAATGTATCGGATGTAAACGACCTGATTGAAATTGCCATTGGTGGTAAAGCTATCTCACAACTTTACCAGGGAGACCGGGTATACGATATTACCTGTAAATACAAAGAAGATACACGGGATACGTCTGAAAAGATAGCCGGCTTAATGCTTACTTCTGCCACAGGAGCAAAAATACCGCTTTCACAGGTTGCGGAAATCCGGTTGAGTACCGGAGAAAGTACCATTACCCGTGAAATGAATAAACGGCACCTGACTGTTAAGTTAAACCTGCGTGGCCGGGATCTGGGTTCTTTCCTGAAAGAGGCACAGGCTACGATCGAGAAAAATGTACAGTACGATCACCATAATTACCGCATTGAATGGGGCGGACAATTCGAAAACCAACACCGGGCCTATTCCCGTCTAGCTATCATTGTGCCGCTGGCCCTGGCTATTATGTTTATCCTGCTTTACCTCGCATTCGGTAAGTTCCGGCAGGCAGGATTGGTTTTGATTATTGTTCCTTTAGCAATATTCGGCGGTATGCTGGCTTTAAATGTGAGAGGGATGACACTGAATATTTCCTCTGCTGTAGGATTTATTGCACTCTTTGGTATTGCAATCCAGAACGGAGTTATTATGGTGTCTCACTTCAATGACCTCCGGAAAGGCGGAATGTCGCTTTTTGAATCTGTAAGAAACGGTACCCGGCACCGGTTCCGCCCGATCCTGATGACTACCGCTACCAGTATCCTCGGATTAGTTCCCGCCTCTATGGCTACCGGTATCGGATCGGACGTACAACGTCCGCTGGCTACCGTAATTGTATATGGTTTAATGTTCTCTACCGCTATTACTTTATTCGTATTACCTACGATGTACCATCTAATGGAAAGCCGGTTTGAAGAAAAAGAGTCTGACGAAAATACCCCTACGGAACAGGCTTAATGCTAACATTTATAAACAGAAAGTAAAATGAAAAGAATAATCAGATATAGCATCCTGGTAACAGCACTGTTATTCACAACTACAAATATTAATTCTTCAATCTCCCCCCTCCGGGGGGATGAAGGGGGGGGCTGTGCCTCACTCTACAGGAATATCTCCATCAGGTAGGAAACGGCAACCTGGATTATATTGCTGAAAAATTTAATGTCAGGATTGCCGATGCCGAAGTAATAGCTGCCCGTATATTACCGGACCCGGAACTGGAGTTCGAGGCCGGTGAAGAGTACTATTCAATCGAATTAAGTTATGATTTGGAGTTAGGCGGCAAACGCCGGGCACGGGTACGGTTGGCTAAAAGTGAAGCCGAACTGGAACGGCTGGCTGTTGAGTACTTTTTCCGGGAACTATCTGCCGAAGCAGCCGATGCATTTCTGGAAGCACTGAAAGAAAAAGAAATCCTGCAATTCCGGAAAAGTTCTTACGACTATATGTTACAACTAAGTCTTTCGGATAGTATCCGCTACCGGTTGGGAGAAATTACCGAAAACGATGCCCGGCAGTCACGCCTCGAAGCTGCCTCACTGCTCAATGAAGTATACGAACAGGAAGCAACTTACCAGTCGGCTCTGATTGTATTGAACCAGTATATGGGCAAAAACGCAGATACATTATACATACCTACCGGAACACTGGAACTCCCTTACCGGGAATTTAATCTGGGCGAACTCACCTGGTTAGCACTGGAAAACCGGCTCGACCTGATGGCTTCAATTAAAAATTCGGAAATTGCTGTAAACCAGTTAAAACTGGCTAAAACCGAACGCCGTATTGATCTGGGTTTAATGGTTGGATATGAAAGAGACTGGAATGGATTTCTTCCGGAACGGGATATGCTGAAAGGAGGATTTACCGTACCCCTACCCTTCTCTAATATAAACAAAGGATCGGTCAGATCAGCCCGGTTAGCTATTGAAAAAAGCAAAGTGGAGCAACAAAGCGTACAACTACAAATTGAAGCTGAAGTAGCACAGGCTTTTTATAATTTCGAAGCCACCAGGAAAAAAGTACACCAGTTCAACACCGTTTTACTGGAAGATGCCCGCAAATTACTGGACGGAGTTGTTTATACCTACAAACGAGGTGAAACAGATATTCTGGAAGTATTGATCGCCCAACGTACCTATAACGAAATACAGGAACAATATTTCGAAACATTAAAAGACTACTCTTCAGCCCTCATTGAACTGGAAAGAGCCTCCGGTACACGAAATATTATCCGGTAGCAAACCTGATCAAAATGATATTAAAAAGCAAATTACAGAACCTTTTTGATATAAAAACCGAATAAAATAGAAACAGCCTTCCGGTTTCAAAATCAAACATTGAGAAAGGCTGAAAAAGTACCACACTGTAACCGTTGCTCCGGCTACGTGTAACGGATGGCCGGGTTACGTGTAACCGGTAATACGCTTACGGGTAGCCGGAGCATCCGTTACACGTAACCGGGGCATAAAGTAAGCGTAACCAAAGCGTAAAGTTCATTAAAACTATAAATCAGGGAATTTCAGCGTAGGAAAATGCTGTTTTATACTGCTTTTTCGGGCTGGTTTCTCTTTTTTGATGAACCAATCGCAACTATCATTTTTCCGGTAAAAACAAACAGAATATAACTTTTCCGGATTTAACACACTGTAGTGATAGAAAACAACCGGCAATTTGTTTGCCGGTAAACTTCATTGGCAACACTTTGTAAAAGCTTAACTCCGTGAGAGTGCGATATTCCTGAACCACCTGTGGGTAGCCCCGGAATATCGTTGCTACCGGAGGTTTATTTATCAAAATGCCAGATTCAACAGGAACAAACCCACAACTATCTTCCTTTACTGTTTAATAATAGAGTTATCTCTCCTGCCGGAAGCCTGAATATGTAAAAACTAAAATGCTATGGCATGCTGAAATAAAAAGAAAGGTGCCCTCCCCCAGACACCTTTCCACACACAAATTACATTTTTAACAACATGAATGTTAAGCAACCTCCGCTTTTTGTTCCACAGCGGGTACATTATGACGGGGTGAGGATTTTATATATCCGGATTGGTTAGTAATTATTCTGTTTAATTTTTCAACCATTTCATTGACAAAAATGTTTTCCTCAAATTTCTTTATGCGGAGATTGATATCGTGAATGAGTTCCCGGTAAGCAACATCAGCCTCATGGCGGTTCAGCATTAAATTCTGAGAGGTTTCTTCAACAGGTATAGAATCTCTTTTCTGTATCAACTCCTTCATCTGGTTATTTACTCTTTTCAGGTTTTTCAGATAGGTGGAAATACCAATCTCAACCCGCTCCCTTTCGGTTAGGAAATCCTCCAGCGCATCTACAATATTAAATATTTTATCATCTTTCCGGAAAACCGATACATGTTTGGAGGTATAATAATACTCCAGAATAATAATGGCTTTTTGTGATAATCTTACAACAGCCGGATTTGTTGAATCCAGATTCTTTTTCAGGCGGTATTTGATAGACATCAGACTATGTTGCAGATTGCGCTGTTCTAATTTAATCTGTTTGATCAGTACATTTTTGTGATAAACCAGAAAAGACTTTTTAAAAACATCAACAACATAGTTAAATCTATCCGAGAGGATTTCAAAAGGCAGGGTGTTGATCTCATTGAGATAACTCCGTAGTTCTTCATAAAAATTCAATGCATGCGAATTGTCCAGACAGGAAATTCTGATTTTTTTTACTTTCATCTTCAAATAAGTTTTAGCGATTACACACATGTTTATCGATTAGGTGAAAAATAAACGAAGGCGATATAGGCGTTTCTAATTTCTCGACCTGTAGTTACAAATTTAACCACGATTAGCAAATATTACAAATCGTTTTTCGCCAATCTAAAGAAATATTTCTTCTATTTTTTACGAAAAACAAGGATACAAAAAGCAAAATAAACAAAATAAGTAATTTTCCACATTCCAGACAGATTATTTTACATTTTAAACCCATTCATACAATTTTCCTTTGTTTGGCCAGGTTTAAATAAATTAGTTTGTTATTAGGTTTGTACCAGCCGCATAGCGGTGCTATGTTTCGGACATTTAGCCGGGAATTGTATCAAAACATACAAATTATATAGTTTATTATGCAATTACCGCCATAACTCCTGCGGTCCCGCATTAAGTGCTGGAAGCACGTTCTATTCTAGCCCAGGGTTTTAACCCAATGTCATCAACTTAAGAGTTTTTGGTTAGAGGGGATTTGTAATCCCCGGCTAACGAGTATTAGGATCTGTGATCCGGCAAACATATGAATACTCATTAAATAGAGAGTTAGGAATCTTTAAGCGGATTACAAATCCTTATACTCCACAGGCGGGGATTGCAAATGGAACATCCCGGTTTATCGGGGTCCCCTTCGACCAACAAGAAAAAATCCTTAAGTTGATGGCATTGGGTTGAAACCCTGGGTGGGAGATCAGGTAGATAATTGAGTTCTGAAGGAACGACACGATAGTGGGCGGTTACATGTCCCGGTTTCGTGCCTACAAATCTTTTGACCAGCACTGATTGGTAACCCTTTTAATCCTGAACTATCATTCAAACAGTTCATCAATACCGTCCTGTTGGGGGTGGGTTGTGGTATCTAATGTGTTACCGCCGTTTGCACACAGGCTGAAACCGTCCGGTATTAAAAATTCGTCTTTCTGGGAATAGCTGAGGGATTTATCCGCATATACTTTTTTCATAAATAAACCATACACGGGTAGTGCTGTGGCAGCAGCCTGGCCCTCACTCATGTGGTCAAAACGTACCGTAGGATCTTCGCCTCCTACCCAAACACCTCCTACCAGATCAGACGTAAAAGCCATAAACCAACCGTCGGCATGGTTTTGAGTTGTTCCGGTCTTACCTCCCATTGGTGCGGTAATGCCATATACACGGCGTATACGGCTACCGGTACCCCCATCTATTACCGAACGCAGCATATATTGCATCCGGTAAGCAATCTCTTCGGGCAGAACTTCATCCATTACCGGATTGAACGTAGCTACCGTATTCCCGTAACTATCCTCTATACGGGTTACATACATAGGTTCCGAGCGGACTCCACCGTTGGCGAATGCAGAATATCCACTTACCATTTCTTCCAGCGAAATACCCGGTGTACCCAATGCCAAGGACAAAACAGGTTCAATCTCACCGGTCAACCCGAATGAATGGAGCAACCGCACCAACGCATGGGGTGAAAGACGGCTCATCAGATAAGCCGTTACCCAGTTTGAAGAGTTCTGTAAACCCCACTGGATTGTAACCGGCTCGCCCAGTTTATCGTTACTAGCATTATTCGGACTCCACATCACACCGTTTTCTCCCCTCACATGTTGCTGCTGATGAATCACCACATCGCAGGGCGAAATACCTTCCAGCAAAGCAAGCGAGTAAACAAACGGTTTCATGGTTGAACCGACCTGTCTGCGTGCTTTTGTTACGCCATCATATTTAAAGGTATTATAGTTGATATTTCCTACATATGTTTTTACGTGTCCGTTGTGTGGGTCCATCGTCATAAACGATGCCCTGAGAAACGATTTATGGTAGCGTACCGAATCCCGCGGCGACATAATCGTATCCACTACCCCATTCCAACTAAACAGTTTCATCGGCACAGGGGTACGGAACACTTTATCGATCTCTCCCTCTCCGGTACCTTCTCTCTTCATTGCCTGATAACGATAAGTCTGTTTCATAGCTGTTGTAAGTAACCCTTCGGCCTGGGAGGTGAAAAAACTACGGGAATAGGGAGCCATGGGTTGTCCTTTTTTCTCCTTGTTGAAAGCAGGTTGCACCGTTTTCGACAAATGCTCACGTACAGCCTGCTCTGCATATTACTGCATGCGGTGATCGATCGTGGTATAAATCTTTAATCCGTCTGCATACAGGTTATAATTCTCCCCATTGGGCTTTTTATTTTTATTAGTCCACCCATACAGCGGATCGGTTTCCCAGGCAATAGAATCACGCACAAAATCTTCCGTCTGCCACTGCGCGTAATTCTTCCGTTCGGGTTTGGAGGCGGTCATCGTAGTGCGGAGGTATTCACGGAAATAGGGAGCCGAACCCTCTTTCTGTTCAATCCGCCTGAAATTGACTTTCAGGGGAATTTTAGCAACCGAATCGGCATCCGCTTTGGCTAAATAACCATACTTCTCCATCTGCTGTAGTACCGTATTGCGGCGTCCTTCCATACGTCCGGGTGCTATAACCGGATTAAAATAAGACGGATTCTTAAACATACCCACCAAGGTGGCAGATTGTTCAAGGGTCAGATCAGCCGGAGTGGTATTAAAATATACCTGCGAAGCCATTTTTATACCAATAGCCTCATACAGATAATCAAACTGGTTGAGGTATATATTAATGATCTCCTCCTTGGTATACAGCCTCTCCAGTTTAACCGCAATCACCCATTCAATCGGTTTTTGCAAAATCCGTTCCAGTTTCCGGCCGGGCCGTGGCGAATACAACAGTTTTGCCAATTGCTGGGAAATGGTACTACCTCCCCCGGCAGCTTTCTGCCGTAGAATTCCCCCTTTTATAATAGCACGCATCAATGCTTCGGCATCAATACCACTATGGTTCATAAAACGGGCATCTTCGGTTGCAATCAACGCATTCACCAATTCTGGCGATATTTCATTGTAATCTACATACACACGGTTATCATTCCGGTAAGCAAAGCGGCCCAGTAATTCACCGTCGGCCGAAATAACCTGCGAAGCATATCTGTCAATCGGATTCTTTAACTCACCCAGCGAAGGCATATACCCGATCCATCCCAGGGAAATCAACGAAAATAACAGGATAACCCCCAAAAGACAAGCACCATACAAAGACCAGAACCAATAAACAACCTTTTTCTTTTTATCTATATCTAATTTCATGAGTTCGTTATCTAACTAATTAAAAGCGAATCAAACCACAAAGATACGAAAAAGGTAATAACATTAATTCAATTATAACCAGCGGTTAAATTTCTTAATATACCAGTTCTTTATAAATTGGGTCATTATACAGTACGATACCAGAATCAATACCAACCAGGGAAAATAGCTAAGAGGTAACGGTACAAATCCCAGCGTAGCACCAAACGATGTAAAAGGTATCAGGATACCGGCTGTCATGATTGCAAACGTAGCAAACATCACAGGGAAAGAGGCACGGCTCTGTATAAATGGTATTTTGCGGGTACGTATCATATGCACGATCAATGTCTGCGACAACAATCCCTCAATAAACCAACCGTTCTGGAAGAAGGCCTGCTGTTCGGGCAGTGTATATTTGAATACAAACCACAACAACAGATAGGTAGCAATATCAAAGATCGAACTGATCGGGCCAATATAAATCATAAACCGTTTCAGGTCCGAAGCATCCCATTTACGGGGCTTTTCCAGGTATTCCTTATCCACACTATCAAACGGTATGGCGGTCTGTGAAATATCATATAACAGATTCTGCACCAACAGGTGGATCGGCATCATGGGCAGGAAAGGCAGAAAAGCACTGGCAGCCATCACACTAAACATATTCCCGAAGTTGGAACTGGCTGTCATCTTAATATACTTCATAATATTACCGAATATCTTCCGGCCCTCTTCCACACCCTGCTCCAACACCATCAGGTCTTTCTCAAGCAGAATAATATCAGCCGCCTCTTTGGCGATATCCACCGCCGTATCCACCGAGATACCTATATCCGCCTGGCACAGGGCGGGCGCATCATTGATTCCGTCGCCCAGAAACCCGACTGTATTATCCTGTGCCTGCAGGCGGATAATAATACGGGCTTTCTGCATCGGAGTAAGCTTCGCAAATATAGTCACTTCACCAATCCGGGTATCCAGCTCTTCATCGCTCATCGCTTCAATCTCTGTACCAAGTAACACATGTGTAGTATCAATCCCTACCTGCTGGCAAACTGTACGGGTTACCGCGTCATTATCGCCGGAAAGTACTTTTACTTCTACCCCATGTTCGTGCAAAGTCTGTATCGCTTCATAAGCCGACGGTTTAGGAGGGTCCAGGAAAGCCAGATACCCTAACAATACCATATCCGATTCGTCCTCTACAGCAAAGGCGGCCTCTTTTTCTATCCAGCTTTTATGGGCAATGGCCAATACCCGCATACCCTCTTTATTCAACTGGGCACTTTGTTTATATATTTCGTTACGTAATTCCGGTGTAAGGGGCTTTACCTCGCCCTTATATTCCGCATGCGAACAGATACTCAACATCTCTTCCACGGCACCTTTGGTAATGATCTGGCGTTTACTGCCTTCGCTTTCTATTACCACTGACATCCGGCGGCGGGTAAAATCAAACGGTATCTCATCAATTTTGGTATAATTGCGTTCTATATTTTCAAAATGCAACTCTTTACAGTGCGACAGGATCGCCTTATCCATCAGGTTTTTCAGTCCGGTCTGGAAATAGCTGTTGAAATAAGCATGCCGGAGTATCCGCACATCTTCTTCACCCTGCACATTCAGGTACCGTTCCAACACAATTTTATCCTGTGTCAGCGTTCCGGTTTTATCCGTACAAAGAACATTCATAGCACCAAAACTCTGAATTGCATTCATATTCTTTACAATGGTTTTCCGGCGCGACATCGTAATGGCCCCTTTAGCCAGATTGGAGGTAACAATCATCGGAAGCATCTCGGGAGTCAGCCCCACAGCGACCGAAACTGCAAAAATAAACGCATCAAACCAATCACCTTTGGTAATGCCATTTACAAAGAAAACAAACGGAACCATGATCAACATAAACCGGATCAATAACAGGCTTACATTATTAATACCTTTATCAAAACTGGTCTGTGCCCGCTCGCCTACCAGATTGCGTGCGATAACTCCCAGATAGGTACACGAACCGGTAGCCACCACGATCGCTTTACCCGAACCACTTACTACGTTGGAACCCATAAAGCAGATATTATCCAACTCTACCACACTACCCGTACGGTGAGTCCGGTTATACAGTTCCGGAACTTTTTCAACAGAATCAGACTCACCGGTTAATGCCGACTGACTGATAAAAAGGTCCTTGGACTCTACAATACGGACATCCGCCGGGATCATATCGCCGGCCGAAAGCGAAATAAGATCGCCCGGAACCAGTTCTGCTATATTAATTTCCTGTGTATCTTTGGAACCATACCGGTAAACGGAAGCGGTATTGTTTACCATTTTTTTAAGTGCTTCCGTTGCTTTCCCCGATTTCCACTCCTGATAGAAACGCAATATTCCACTGATCAGTACCATAGTGGTTATAATGATCACGGTAGACCACTCCCGTTCTTCGGGTGTAACCATTAATACATCAATAAACAGCGAAAGGAGTGCCAGAAACATAAGTATCCCGATAAAGGGATTGATAAAGGTTTTGATAAACATCATAAACCATTTATCTTTCCGCTCATGGGTAATTTCATTCTTTCCATACATCAACTGACGGGTTTCCGCTTCGTGCGCCGTTAATCCGTCGCGCGAAGTATTCAGGTAAGTATAAACATTTTTCAGTTCCTTATTAGCCGCCAGAAATAGCTTTTCACTGTTAAATTGCCAGGAACTTTTCTGTTTCTTTTTTCTCCATTTCAACCACATGACTATTTGTTTTTTCAAAAGAATACATCAAAAGCCGGAGCCACACAAATAACACAGATTGAACAGATTTACACCAATGATAATTTTCAATATATAATCTGTGTAAATCTGTCTGATCTGCGTCATCTGTGTGCTATTTCAAGTCTTTTGACATATCTTCTTCATTCTACAATTTGTTATATAGTTGCAAAAGTAGAACGAGAGAAGAGATGTTGTAGTTAGAGAATAATTAGAGTGATATTAGAAATCAATTAGAAAAGATTAAGTCTAAAAATCTTTTTATAAAAATCATGCTGATAGGGCTGGAAGCCCTACCGATTCTAGCCCAGGGTTTTAACCCAATGCCATCAACTTAAGAGTTTTTGGTCGGAGGGGATTTGTAATCCCCGA